>NZ_JAFOIN010000012.1:0-2599 GCF_017421385.1 Ruthenibacterium sp.
AACAGCAGATACTGAGGCTTCCGGGTTTCAGCCACTCGGGCAAGCTCAAAGAACAGCGTTCCTCTGGGGTCTGCGAATCCATGCCTGCTTCCGGCAATGCTGAAACTCTGGCACGGAAATCCGCCACAGAGAAGTTCGAAACCCGGCATGCTGCCGGCGTCTGCTTTTCGGATATCTTCACAGAACCACTCTCCCCTCGTGTCAAACAGCACGCGGTAGCTGCGCTCCGCATGCTCGTCCTGTTCGCAATGACCTACACATTCAAATCCCCCGGCACGGCGCAGCCCCTCCCGAAAACCACCGATCCCTGCAAACATATCTAAAAATCGAATTGCTTTTTCACATCACACTCCATTTTGAAAATTAAGATCAGCTTATCCTGCAAGCAGCAGGCATCCCCCCTTTGGCAAACAGAAAAAGCCCCGCGGCGTCATGGTTTTTGCCATGCGCCGCGGGGCCTTTCTCCCGTTATGCTTCGTATCCCTGCGGATTGCCTTCTCCGCAAAATTCTTCAGCATCGTATGTACTTTCTTCGCTGTACGCCTCTGTTTCGCACTCTGTGGTATCCGTGTCCGCTCCGGTTGTTTCTTCGGCCTGTGCGCCGCTCTCCGGGGCGCACAGTACCGCTTCCCCGCCTACTTCATCCGCCGCATCGCCGTCGCCGCACCCATCCGCTGTTTCCGCCTGCCGTTCGGCCTCCATAGCCCCGCTCATTTTTTCCAGCTCATCCTCGATCAGGCCCAGCACGAATTCCTTTTGTGTCAGCCGCCGGTGATATGTGCGCTCATACCATGCAAGGTACTCCTTCACCCTCTGGAAAAGTTCCTCCGATACCGTAAATGCCAGCGTCCGTCCGTTTGCCATTGTTTTTCCGCCTTTCTCTTTGTCGAAATGTTCTTTTGCCGCCATCTCAAAAAATTGGGACATCGTGATGTTCTTCGCTTCCAGCTCGTCCTTGATCTGCTGGTGCAGGTCTGCGGGCAGCTTCACGGAAGCATTGCGCAGTTCCATGGCTTTTCTCTCCTTTTTCCGGTGTCGCCCTTCCTTTCGGCGCAACACAAGGATATCCCAAAGCCATGGCCAAAGCTATCACCATACCCAATGACATTTCGATGTTATTCTTCGCTTTTTACGTCATTTCCAACAATGGCAGGCCCGGCCTTTTACAGACCGGCCAGAAAATCCAGCATCTGGCCGGGCACTGTTTCCTCCCCGGCGGACGGATGTATGCTGACGGTCCGCAGCTCCTCCCGCAGAACACGGCGCAATGTCTGCTCCAGTGCTTCCGCTTCCCTGCTCCGCAGGATCGCTCCCGCCACAAACGCCGTTTTCTTTCCTTCCGGCACGGTCTGCAGGATCTCCCACGCACGCTGCTGCTCCGGATCGCCGGGCCGGGGACGGAACGAAAAGCAGGCCCGTTTTTTCACTGGGTGATGCCGAGGGCCGCCATCTGCTGCGCGAGGCGCTCAAAGCCCG
This sequence comes from Ruthenibacterium sp., assembly GCF_017421385.1. Taxonomy (NCBI): domain Bacteria; kingdom Bacillati; phylum Bacillota; class Clostridia; order Eubacteriales; family Oscillospiraceae; genus Ruthenibacterium; species Ruthenibacterium sp. Next base: position 1,477 of record NZ_JAFOIN010000012.1, read on the forward strand.
CCGCGTTGATCCGGCTGTCCGTCAGCGGGATTACACGGCACAGCCGGTCTCTCTCCCGGAGATTGCGTGCCGCTACGCCCGCCCCGCCGCCCAGAATCACCACCGGAAGGGCTTTGAGGTCGAAGCCCGCCTCCATCGCCGCGGACAGCAGATGCTCTGTATACTGCCGCCCCTGCCGCTCGATCACACCGCGGGCTTCTTCATCCATGCTGCAGGGCTGCCCGCTGAGCACACGCTCGATCTGCGCGTCCGTCAAAGACAGGCCCGTGTCCCGCAGCACCTGTTCCCGTGCTTCGTCCAGACACCGAATCATGCCCAGCTCCAGGCTCCGGCAGGTCCCCGCACTGGCGGAGCCATTGTCCAGACGCATCATGTCCACCGTCCAGCCTCCGATGTCCATCAGCAGGAAGGACGGCTCGCCCGCGATGAGGTCCGGATGCATCGCCAGAGCGGAATATCCCTGCGGGTACAGCCAAACGCCTTCCACCGTCACCTCATACGCCTCTCCCTCATACCGGTATTTCACCGGCTGGGGAGAGCGCAGCAGATATTTTTTAAAGCTGCCCTTTTGCCGTCCGTAGCTCGTCAAAGGCAGGCCGGACGCCAAAGCCACGGTACATCTGCGCGGCAGATGCCGCCTTTCCAGCTCCCTGGCGATGGCTGCCAGCGTCAGCAGGTAATAGGTGTCGTTCGCCATCTTTTCCCGCTGTACCGGCTGGCGGCCCGTCCCGCACACGTACCATTTCCCCTCGTACTCCAGCACATCCTGCCGGGTGTAGGGTTCGTGGTTGTATGCCGTGAGGCCCGTGGGGAACACACAGTGGGCGGTTTTGATGGCCGCATAGCCGTGGTCGACCCCGATGATCGTTTTTTCGTTCGCTTGCATCGCTCCTTTCGCACAACTCCCGGGGGATTACTCTCTTTTCCAGCCGGTAATATATACCCGGGGTGGGGGTCCGGGGGAGGGGGAAAACGCAGTACGCCCCGGTTCCCCGGGGCGCCTGTTCCGCTCCTCACACCCGCAAAAGGGTATACTTTCCCCTGGGCTTGCGCGGTTTGAATTTTTTGCCCGGCTCTGGCCTGGGCCTTGTTTTATCTATCTGAACGCCGCCCGGTGCACTCT
>NZ_JAFOIN010000013.1:0-53567 GCF_017421385.1 Ruthenibacterium sp.
CGGCGCGCGCTGGCCGCGCCCCTGCGTCTGTTTCTCTTCTTTTTCAAACACCTGCATCGGCCACTCGTGTTCCACGGACGGGATGCGGATGTGCGTCAGCTTTTCAATATCCGCCAGATATTCCTTTTCCTCAAAGTCGCAGAAGCTTACGGCCACGCCCGCGTGCCCCGCGCGCCCCGTGCGCCCGATCCTGTGCACATATGTCTCGGGGATATTGGGCAGATCATAGTTGAACACATGGGAAAGGCCGCTGACGTCAATGCCGCGGGCGGCAATGTCCGTGGCCACCAGCACGCGGATACGGCCGTCCTTGAAGCGGCCCAGCGCGTCCTGCCGGGCGTTCTGGCTTTTGTTGCCGTGGATGGCCATAGCCCCGATGCCCGCGCGGGCAAGCTCCCGCACAACGCGGTCCGCCCCATGCTTGGTGCGGGTGAACACCAGCGCGCTGGTCACCTCCGGTTTTTGCAGCAGCTGCGCCAGCAGGTGGCGCTTGTTGCCCTTGTCCACAAAATAAACGCTTTGCTCAATGCGCTCCACCGTCGTGGCGGGCGGCGCGACCATCACCTTTTCCGGGCCGTGGAGCAGGCCGTCGGCCAGCTCCTCGATCTCCCGCGGCATGGTGGCCGAGAACAGCAGCGTCTGCTTTTGCCCCGGAAGGCAGGCGAGCACCCGCTTCACATCATGTACAAAGCCCATGTCCAGCATACGGTCGGCTTCGTCCAATACGAATATCTCAACATTTTTCAGGTCGATATAGCCCTGTCCGATGAGATCGTTCAGGCGGCCGGGCGTGGCTGTCAGGATATCTACGCCCTTTTTCAGCCGAGCCACCTGGGGATTCTGGTTCACGCCGCCGAAAATAACGCAGTGTGCAAGGCGCATATGGCGGCCGTAGGCCGCAAAGCTTTCGTCGATCTGCAGCGCAAGCTCGCGGGTCGGCGTGAGAATGAGCGCTCGGATGGGGCGCCCGCCCGAAGGTGCTGGCGCAGCCGCCAGACGCTGCAGAATGGGCATGGCGAACGCGGCGGTCTTGCCGGTTCCGGTCTGAGCGCAGCCCAGCAGGTCCCGCCCGGCCAGTACGGGCGGAATGGCTTTTTGCTGAATGGGAGACGGTTCTTCGTAGCCCGCCTCGGCGGCGGCTTTCAAAATTGGGGGAATCAGGTTCAAATCGCTGAATTTCATGCAGTGGGTTCCAATCTTTCCTTATCGCGGGACGCGCACACCTTCTGTCCCGGGCAATAAAAACATATTTTTTCGCGGGCGCGGCCCGCACCGGGCAAAAAATTTTTCCGGCAGGCTCCGCGCGGCTTGTACCGACGCGGACAGTGTGCTAAAATGGGGGCGGTCAGAGACAAAACATTGCGGAAACGGCTAAAAAACCCCATATTATTATATATTATATCATGTCTCCGCCAGCCGTGGCTAGAACAAAACCGCACCTGCTGCGGTTTTGCATGGTTCAATGTTCTCAAAGCTCTGTGCGTCAGCACAGGGGCGTGTGCCACGCACACGCCCGGCCGCACATGCGGCGGCTTTGAGGTTATTATACCATATTTCTAAGCTCGCACTTCGCGTACCGCTCGTGTTCACTAAAAAACATGGTATCTATGCCGCCAGGCTCATGCTTCGCCTGCGGCTCGCATTCACCAACCGGACATATTATACCACAGAACGGGAGAAACCCCAAGATGGAAGCTGCTAAAAAAATCTTTACCCGCGCGCATATCATCTGGTTCCTGCTGCTCAACTTCGGCCTTGTGCTGCTGGCGGCAGGCATCCATTTTTTCAAATCACCCAATAATTTTGCAATGGGCGGTACGTCCGGCATCTCCATCATCGCGGCCACGCTTCTGCCGCATATGGATGTGGGCACGTTCATGTTTATCATCAACGGCGTGCTCATCGTGCTGGGGCTGGTGTTTCTGGGGCGCGCGGTCATCGGGGCCACGCTTTACTCTTCGGTGGCGCTCTCGTTCTATGTCTGGGTGCTGGAGCGCGCCGTGCCCATGGCCCGCCCGTTTACGGACGACACGTTCCTGGAGCTGTGCTACGCCGTTATCCTGCCTGCGGCGGGCAGCGCTATTATTTTTAACATCGGCGCCTCCAGCGGCGGCACCGACATCATTGCCATGATCCTTTCCAAATACACGAGTCTGGAGATCGGCAAGGCGCTGCTCGTTTCGGATTTCTGCATCGCGCTGTTTGCCGGCGGGCTGTACGGCGTGCGCACAGGCCTGTACTGCGTGCTGGGCCTGCTGGCCAAGGCCTTTGTGGTGGACGGCGTCATCGAAGGCATCAACGTGCGCAAAAAGGTCACCATCGTGTCCCGCCAGCCGGACAAGATCAATGAGTTCATCATGGGCACGCTGCACCGCGGCGCTACCGTATATACGGCCCACGGCGCCTTTTCGGGCCGGGACGAGCAGGTCATCACCACGGTGCTGAACCGGCGCGAAGCTGTCTCCCTGCGCAATTACATCCGCCGGACGGATCCCGGCGCTTTCATCACCATCGTCAATTCCAGCGAGACCATCGGCAAGGGCTTCCGCGCCATCTGAACGGCGCGCCTGCCTGCTTTTCCTTTTACACAAAAAACCGCTCCGGCGCTTTGTTGCATACCGGGGCGGTTTTTTGTAATTTTCCCATCTGATTATACAGAAAGTTCAGCTTTCTCTCCCAGCAGCGCGCGGTTTTCCTCCAGAAGCGGGCGGATGCAATCCGCCAGGAATTCCTCCACCTGTGCGGCGCTGCGGCCCGTGAAGTCCTCCGGCTTGAGGATGGCCTCGATCTCCTCGTAATCCAGCCCGAAAGAGGAGTCGGCGCAGATGCGCTCGATGAGGTCGTTTTTGCCGCCCTCCTCTTTCACGACCTTTGCCGCCTGCTGCGCATAGACACGGATCTTCTCGTGCAGCTCCTGGCGGTCGCCGCCTTTCTTGACGGCGCTCATCATGATGTTTTCGCTGGCCATGAAGGGCAGCTCCGCCATAATGCGGCTTCGGATGACCTTTGGGTATACCACCAGGCCGTCGCACACGTTGAGCATGATGTTCAGAATGGCGTCCACGGCCAAAAAGCCCTCGGCCACGGCCACGCGCTTGTTGGCGGAATCGTCCAGCGTGCGTTCAAACCACTGTGTGCCCGCGGTGAACGCGGGGTTCAGCACGTCGATCATCACGTAGCGGGCCAGCGCGCAGATGCGCTCGCACCGCATGGGATTGCGTTTGTAGGGCATGGCGGACGAACCGATCTGGTTTTTCTCAAACGGTTCCTCCATCTCCTTGAAATTGGCCAGCAGGCGCATGTCGTTGCCGAACTTCATGGCGCTCTGCGCAACGCCGGACAGCGCGGACAGCACATTGTAGTCCACTTTGCGGGAATACGTCTGGCCCGAAACGGGAACCACTTTTTCAAAACCCAGCGCGGCGGCGATGTCGGCCTCCACCGCCTTGATTTTTGCGTCGTCGCCCTCAAACAGCTCTACAAAGCTGGCCTGTGTGCCCGTGGTGCCCTTGCTGCCCAGCAGCGCAAGCCCCTTGATGCGCGTCTCGATTTCGGCGTAATCCATATACAGCTCGCCCAGCCACAGCGCGGCGCGCTTGCCCACGGTGGTGAGCTGCGCGGGCTGCAGATGTGTGTAGGCCAGCGCGGGCATGGCCTTGTATTCGTCCGCGAATTCTGCCAACAGGGCCATCACGTTCAGCAGCTTGCGGCGCACTACCTCCAGCCCCTCGCGCATGACAAGGATATCGGTATTGTCGCCCACATAGCAGCTGGTGGCCCCCAGATGGATGATGCCCTTTGCCTCCGGGCACTGCACGCCGTAGGCATAGACGTGGCTCATCACGTCGTGGCGGCACTCCTTTTCCCGGGCGGCGGCCACATCGTAATTGATGTCGTCCTTGTGCGCCTCCAGCTCGGCGATCTGCGCGTCGGTGATGGGCAGGCCCTGCTTCTGCTCGGCCTTCGCCAGCGCGATCCACAGCCTGCGCCACGTCTTGAATTTATTGTCCTCCGAGAAGATGTACTGCATCTCTTTCGACGCGTAACGCGTCTGGAACGGGGAAGTATAGGTATCGTGTGCCATTGTGCTCTCCTCTTACAGTTTGAAGTAATCCACGCCGCCCTCAAACAGCTTCTGGTATTTGTTGCCGTCCACGTTCTTATACAGGTTGTCGCCGCTGCGCTCGGAATGGCCCATCTTGCCCAGTACACGGCCGTCCGGGCTGGTGATGCCCTCCACGGCATAGTAGCTGCCGTTGGGGTTGTGGCGCACGTCCATGGTGGGCTTGCCGGACAGGTCTACATACTGGGTGGCGATCTGCCCGTTTTTCACTAGGCGGTCCAGCGTTTCGGTTCCGGCCACGAAGCGGCCTTCGCCATGGCTGACGGCCACCGTGTGCACATCGCCCGGCTTTGTATACTGCAGCCAGGGCGAAAGGTTCGACGCCACACGGGTGCGCACCAGCATACTCTGGTGGCGGCCGATGGTGTTGAATGTCAGCGTGGGGCAGGTATCATCCGTCTCCACGATATCGCCGAAGGGCACAAGGCCCAGCTTGATGAGCGCCTGGAAGCCGTTGCAGATGCCCAGCATCAGGCCGTCGCGCTTTTGCAGCAGCCCGCGCACGGCCTCGGTGATGGCCGGGTTGCGGAAAAACGCCGTGATGAACTTGGCGCTGCCCTCCGGCTCGTCGCCGCCGGAGAAACCGCCCGGCAGGAAGATCATCTGGCTGCGCCCGATGAGCTCCTTCACAGCAGCCACGCTCTCGGCCACATGGGCCGGGGTGAGGTTGTTGATGACGAATACCTCGGGCTCGGCCCCGGCGCGCTCCATGGCGCGGGCGGAATCGTACTCGCAGTTTGTGCCCGGGAACACCGGGATCAGCACGCGGGGCTTTGCTGTGCCCACCTTGGGCGCCACGCGGTTCAGCGCCTCGTACTTCAGCGCGGGCGCCTCCTGCGCCGGCCCGGCTGCCTCTGCCGTACGGTAGGGCAGCACCGGCTCCAGCTTTGCTTCATAGGCTTCCTGCACTTTGGCCAGGTCGGCTGTCTCGCCGTTCAGTTCCCACACATAGCGCGCTGTTGTCTCGCCGATGGGCGTGCCCACGTCGATGTCCTCCGCCAGCTCCAGCACAAAGCTGCCATAGGCGTAGCCGAACAGCTTTGCGGCGTCAAAGCCCGGGGCGAAACGCACGCCCAGGCGGTTGCCCAGGCCCATTTTGAACAGTGCCTCGGCCAGACCGCCCATGGACGGCGTGTAGGCAGAAAGCACCTTTTTCTCTTTGATGAGCGTCTCCACCTGCGCCCACAGCAGCTTCAGGCTCCCGGCATTGGGCAGCAGGCCGTCGCGCATGGCCGGGCTCAGCAGCACCAGCTTCGAGCCGGGCAGCTTGAACTCCGGGCTGACGACATTGTCCGTATTGCCCGCGGCAACAGCAAAGCTGACCAGCGTGGGCGGCACGTCGATGTTTTCAAACGAGCCGGACATGGAGTCCTTGCCGCCGATGGCAGCGACGCCCAGTTCCACCTGCGCGTCCAGCGCGCCCAGCAGGCTGGCCATGGGCCGGCCCCAGCGGGTGGGGTCCGCGCCCAGGCGCTCGAAGTATTCCTGGAACGTGAGATAGGCGTTTTTGGCGGAAAAACCGGTGGCCACCAGCTTGGAAACGCTCTCGGCCACGGCCAGGTAGGCGCTGTGGTACTCGCTCTGTTCGGCGATGAAAGGGTTGTAACCCCAGGCCATGCCGGAGCAGGTCTTTGTCTCGCCGTGGGGCACGGGCAGCTTTGCCGCCATTGCCTGCACGGGCGTGAGCTGTGTCCGGCCGCCGAAAGGCATCAGCACCGTGCCCGCGCCGATGGTGGAATCGAACCGTTCGGACAGTCCTTTTTTGCTGCAGGTGTTCAGATCGCTCATCAGCGCGGTCAGTTTTTCCTCAAGCGTGCCCTCCGGCACTTTGCAGGGCGCCACGCTGCGTGCCGGCACGCGCACGTCCATATGCTTCTCCGCGCCGTTGGAGTTCAGGAATTTGCGCTTGATGTCGCAGATGATGTTGCCGTTCCAGCGCATGACAAGGCGCGGCTCCGCCGTCACCTCGGCCACGACAGTGGCCTCCAGGTTTTCCCTGTTGGCTGCGGCAATGAATTTCTCCGCGTCCTCCTTCGCCACCACAACGGCCATGCGCTCCTGGCTCTCGGAGATGGCAAGCTCGGTGCCGTCCAGCCCGTTATATTTTTTCGGTACGGCGTTCAAGTCAATGGAAAGGCCGTCGGCCAGCTCACCGATGGCGACGGAAACACCGCCCGCGCCGAAGTCGTTGCAGCGCTTAATCATCCGCGTTGCTTCCTTTGTGCGGAACAGGCGCTGCAGCTTGCGCTCCACGGGCGCATTGCCCTTCTGCACCTCTGCGCCGCAGGTCTCCAGGCTCTCCAGCTTGTGGGCTTTGGAGGACCCTGTCGCGCCGCCGCAGCCGTCGCGGCCCGTGCGGCCGCCCAGCAGGATCACCACGTCTCCGGGGACGGGCTGCTCACGGCGCACATTTGCCTCGGGCACCGCGCCCACCACCGCGCCGATCTCCATACGCTTGGCGATGTAGCCCGGGTGGTACAGCTCGTCCACCATACCGGTGGCAAGGCCGATCTGGTTGCCGTAGCTGGAATAGCCTGCCGCGGCTGTCGTCACCAGCTTGCGCTGCGGCAGCTTGCCGGGCATGGTATCCCTGACAGGCACCAGAGGGTCGCCCGCGCCAGTGACACGCATGGCCTGGTACACATAGCCGCGGTTGGCCAGCGGGTCCCGGATGGCACCGCCGATGCAGGTGGCCGCGCCGCCGAACGGCTCGATCTCGGTGGGATGGTTGTGCGTCTCGTTTTTGAACAGCAGCAGCCAGGGCTCGTCCGTACCGTTGTTGTCCACGGTGATGCGCACGCTGCAGGCGTTGATCTCGTCGGATTCGTCCATGTTCTTCAGCACGCCGGTCTTTTTCAGGTACTTTCCGCCGATGGTGCCCAGGTCCATCAGGCATACGGGCTTGTTTTTGCCCGCATGCACCTCCCTGCGCAGCGCAAGATAACGCTCCCATGCGGCCTTCACCGTCTCGTCCTCGATCTGCACGTCGTCCAGGATGGTGCCGAAGGTGGTGTGGCGGCAATGGTCGCTCCAATAGGTGTCGATCATACGGATCTCGGTGATCGTGGGGTCCCGATGCTCGCTTTTGAAATAGCTCTGGCAGAAGGCGATGTCGCCCTCGTCCATGGCCAGGCCGTAGCGCTTCACAAAATCCGCAAGGCCGGCCGCGTCCAGCGCGGTGAAGCCCTCCAGTGTTTCCACGGTGGTTGGGATGGCGTAATCGGTCTTCAGCGTGGCCTTCTCCGCAAGGGACGCCTCCCGAGCCTCTACGGGGTTGATGACGTATTTTTTAATTTCAGCCAGCTCCTCCGCGCTGGGCGCGCCGTACAGCAGGAACACGCGGGCGGACTGCACGTCGGGCCGCTCGCCCTGGCTGATGAGCTGGATGCACTCGGCGGCGCTGGCCGCGCGCTGATCGAACTGGCCGGGCAGGAACTCGGTGGCGAACACCGCGTCCGCGCCTTCGGGCACGGCCGTATAGGTGAAGTCCAGCTGCGGCTCACTGAACACGGTGCCGCAGCACTGGGAAAACAGCTCTTCGGAGATGCCCTCCACGTCGTAGCGGTTCAGCAGGCGCAGGCCCGTTACGCTTTTGATGCGCAGCAGATGACGGATCTCGGACAAAATGCCCCTGGCCTCCACCGCGTATTCGGGACGCTTTTCCACATAAATGCGATATACCATAACGTTTCCTCCCTGTGGCTCACAGCGCGGCAAGCGCCTTCTGGCCGATGTCCGAGCGGCGGTGCAGCCCCTCAAAGCCGATCTGGTCTGCCGCGCCGTAGGCCGCGGCCACGGCGTCAAACAGCGAATCCGCCACGGCGGTGACGCCCAGCACGCGCCCGCCGCTGGTGACGAGCACATTGTCCGCAAGGGCCGTGCCCGCGTGGTACACGGTGGCCCCGCCGCCCGGCAGCTGGCCGTCCGCGAGGCCCGTGATGGGCTTTCCTTTTTCATAGTGCTGCGGGTATCCGCCTGAAGCCAGCACCACGCACGCGGCGCTTTGGCCGCTGAATTTTACTTCCGTCTGCGCCAGCGTACCGTTGGTGGCGGCCTGCATCACAGCCAGCAGGTCGCTCTCCAGAAGCGGCAGCACCACCTGGGTCTCCGGGTCTCCGAAACGGCAGTTGTACTCAATGACCTTCGGGCCGTCGGGCGTAAGCATCAGCCCGAAATACAAACAGCCTTTGAAGGGCCGGCCCTCCGCGTTCATGGCCGCAACGGTGGGTTTGAAAATCGTCTCCATGCACACCTGTGCGATCTGCTGCGTATAATAGGGGTTGGGCGCGATGGTGCCCATGCCGCCGGTGTTCAGGCCCCTGTCGCCGTCCAGCGCGCGCTTGTGGTCCATGCTGGACACCATGGGCACGACGGTTTTTCCGTCGGTAAAGCTGAGTACAGAAACCTCCGGCCCCGTGAGAAACTCCTCGATGACGATACGGCTGCCCGACGCGCCGAACTGCCTGTCCTCCATGATGCTTTTCACAGCGGCCAGCGCCGCGGCCTCGTCCTCGCAGATCAGCACGCCCTTGCCCAGCGCAAGGCCGTCCGCCTTGACGACAAGCGGGTACTTCCGGTTGGCGCGCACATAAGCCGCGGCCTCGCCCGCGTCCGCAAACGTCTCGTAGGCGGCCGTGGGGATGCCGTACTTCTTCATCAGGTTTTTGCTGAACACCTTGCTGCCTTCCAGAATGGCGGCGGCCTTGTTGGGGCCAAAGGCGGGAATGCCCTTTTCCGCCAGCGCGTCCACCATGCCCAGCACCAGCGGGTCGTCCGGCGCGACGACCACATAATCGATGCCCTCCTGCACAGCAAAGGACACCACGCCCGCCACGTCGGTGGCGGCGATGGGCACGCACACGGCGTCGCTGGCGATACCGCCGTTGCCCGGCGCGGCATACAGCGCGGGGCGCCGCGGGCTTTCCTTCAGCTTGCGGATGATAGCGTGCTCCCGCCCGCCCCCGCCGACAACCAGAACCTTCATAGGTCAACCTCCCTGCTTTCGCCGCCGCGCCGCCAAACGCGGGCAGATCCGTGCTCCGCCCCGGCGCGGCCGCGCGGCGTTCTTTTTAATGGTGGAACAGGCGGATGCCGTTGAACGCCATCACAATGCCGTATTTATCGCAGGTTTCAATGACCTGCCCGTCCCGGATGGAGCCGCCCGGCTCCACGATGGCCGTCACGCCGGAACGGCGCGCGCGCTCGATGTTGTCCCCAAAGGGGAAAAATGCGTCGCTGCCGAGACAGACGCCCGTGACCTTGGACAGCCATTCTTTTTTTTCGGCGGGCGTCAACGGTTCGGGACGTGTGGTGAAGGTCTCCGCCCACACGCCGTCGCCCAGCACGTCCTCCCATTCGTCGGAGATATACACGTCGATGGCGTTGTCGCGGTTGGGGCGGGAGACGTCGGGACGGAACGGCAGGCCCAGCACCTTGGGGTGGTGGCGCAGCTGCCAGATGTCCGCTTTGTTGCCCGCAAGGCGCGTACAGTGGATGCGGCTCTGCTGGCCCGCGCCCACGCCGATGAGCTGTCCGCCCTGGGCGTAGCACACCGAGTTGGACTGGGTGTATTTCAGCGCGATCAGGCACAGCGTCAGGTCCCGCTTCTGCTCGTCTGTCAGCGCCCTGTTCCGTGTGACGATATTAGAGAACGTATCGTCGCCGAACTTCAGCTCGTTGCGCCCCTGCTCAAACGTGATGCCGAACACATCCTTGTGCTCCACGGGCGCGGGCTGGTAGGATGGGTCGATGGCGACAATGTTGTAACCGCCCTTGCGCTTTGTTTTCAGGATGGCCAGCGCGGCGGCGGAATAGCCCGGCGCGATAACGCCGTCCGACACCTCGTGCTGGATGACCTTCGCCGTGGCTTCGTCGCATTCGTCGGAAAGGGCGATCCAGTCCCCGAAGCTGGACATGCGGTCCGCGCCGCGGGCGCGGGCATAGGCGCAGGCCAGCGGGGAAAGCTCGATGTCCTCCACAAAATACATCTTTTTCAGCGTATCGTCCAGCGGCAGGCCCAGCGCCGCGCCGGCGGGGCTGACGTGCTTGAACGACGCGGCCGCGGGCAGGCCCGTGGCCTGGCGCAGCTCTTTTACAAGCTGCCACGCGTTCAGCGCGTCCAGGAAATTGATATAGCCCGGTTTGCCGTTCAAAACGGTGATGGGCAGCTCGCCCTCCCGCATGAAGATGCGCGCGGGCCGCTGGTTCGGGTTGCAGCCGTATTTCAGTTCCAGTTCTTTCATATCCTTAAAAACCCCCATTCGATGTCCCCGGCGGCCCTGCCGCACACGGGGCGGCGCGTTACACTTTTTCGTATTTGTTCACGATGCGGTCCTGCGTTTTGCCCGTGGCAAGGTCGATATACCGCACAAACAGCGAAACCTTGTTGTCCTCGTTCAGGCTGTTCCAGACCATTCTTGTAAACGTGTCGATATCGCCCATCAGGCGCACGCGCTCCGGTTCGCCCGCGAAGCTGGGGATGGGGCTGCCGTCGCAGCGGTAGGTATGGATAAAGCGGCCCTCGCCTGCAACGGGCTGGTCGTATTCAAAGAAGAACCGTTCCACGGAATCCGCGTTGCCGCCGTCGGATTTCAGAATGGACAGCTTGTACTTCATTGCGCCGTCCTTCACCTTCACAATGCCCGAGATGCGCGGCGTGAAGTTGGGGGAATCCGGCTCAAAGGTGCGCGTGCGCAGCGCCTTGGCAAAGCCCTTGCCCGCGGCCAGGTGGTCGTATATCGTATCCGTCTGGTCGCCGTTGGTCACGATGGTTGTTTTGCCCAGCACGCGCACGGGCGCGTAGATGATGAGGGACGGGTCCTCCAGCTTGGAGGGGTCCGCCGCTTCGGTAATGATGCCGCCGTCCTTCGCGGTGAACACGCGGTTGCGGCTGTTTGCGCTGCGGCCCATGATAAAATAGGCGATGACGGCGCTTTTGCCGTCCTCCGACCTTCCCAGCACGATGCCGCGGCCGGGGTATGTATTTACGGCAAGCTCCGCCGCAAGGCTCAGATGGTCCATATCCTTCTCCTCTTTCCGCGGCGCGGCGGGTCCGTCCGCCGCGTCCAATTCTTCCGTCAGCTGCGCCAGCGCACGGGGCAGCAGCTTCCATTCCGCCTGCTCCATCACGCGCTTCTGCAGCGTTTCCGGCGTATCGCCGGGCAGCACGTCCACGGCCTGCTGCAGCAGGATGCGTCCGCCGTCCGGCACTTCGTTCACAAAATGCACCGTCGCGCCCGTCACCTTCACGCCCTTTGCCAGCGCTGCCTCATGCACCCGCAGGCCGTAATAGCCCGCCCCGCAGAAGCTGGGGATCAGGCTGGGGTGCACGTTCAGAATGCGCTCGGAATACGCGGTGATGACGCTGGGGCCCAGGATGGACAAAAAGCCCGCCAGCACCACCACGTCGATGCGGTGCTCCCGCAGCGCGGCCAGCAGCGCCGCGTCGTATTCCTCCGGTGCGGCATAGCTTTTGCGCGCCACCACAATGCCGGGCACGCCTGCTTTGGACGCGCGCTCCAGCGCGTACGCGCCGGGCTTTGAGGCCAGCACCAGAGCGATTTTCGCATGGGGCAGCGCGCCCGCGGCCTTTGCGTCCAGAATGGCCTGCAGGTTCGTGCCGCCGCCGGAAACCAGCACCGCTACGTTCAGCATAGCTCTACGCCCTTTTCCGCACCCTTCGCGATCTCGCCCAGGATGTACGCATCCTCGCCCGCTTCCTTCAGGATGCGCACGGATTCGTCCGCCCTGTCGCCGGGCACGACGACAGCCATGCCCACGCCCATATTGAACGTATTGAACATGTCCCGCTCGGGAATTTTGCCAACCTTTTGCAGCAGCGGGAAGATGGGCGGCATGCGCAGGCTCTTTTTCTCGAGCTTCGCCACGCAGCCCGCGGCCAGCGCGCGGGGGATGTTCTCATAAAAGCCGCCGCCCGTGATGTGGCTCACGGCGCGCACATCCACCTGCTCCATCAGCGCCAGCACGGGCTTGACGTAAATTTTTGTGGGCGTGAGCAGCGTTTCGCCCAGCGTGCCGGAAAGTTCGTCGTAATGCTGCCAGATATCCGCGTACTCCACATTGAATATCTTGCGCACAAGAGAAAAGCCGTTGGAGTGCACGCCGCTGGAGGGCAGCGCGATGACGGCGTCGCCCGCCTGCATCTTCGTATTGTCAATGATTTTGCTTTTTTCCACGACGCCCACGGTAAAGCCGGCCAGGTCGTATTCCTGCTCCGGGTAAAAGCCCGGCATCTCGGCGGTCTCGCCGCCCACAAGCGCTGCGCCCGCCTGGACGCAGCCCTCGGCCACGCCCGCCACGATGGAGGCGATCTTCTCCGGGTAATTCTTTCCGCAGGCGATATAGTCCAGAAATACCAGTGGCTTCGCGCCGCAGGTGATCACATCATTGACGCACATGGCCACACAGTCGATGCCCACGGTGTCGTGCTTGTCCATCAGAAAAGCGATCTTCAGCTTCGTGCCCACGCCGTCCGTGCCGGAGACCAGCACCGGGTGGGTGAGGCCCGTCATATCCAGCTCGAACAGGCCGCCGAAGCCGCCCAGCCCGCCGATGGCGCCCGGCGTCATCGTACGCGCCACATGCTGTTTCATCAGCTCCACCGCGGCATAGCCCGCCGTGATGTCAACGCCCGCTGCCTTGTAGCTCTCGGAAAAGCTCTTCATATCGTTTCTCCTGTTCCCGACGGTCAGTCGTTGATATTTTCGGAAATTTTCTTTTCAAATTTGCTTTTTTCAGTGCTTTTGGGCGGCTCCACCGGGTATTTGCCCGTAAAGCAGCCCGTGCACAGGCCGCATTTACAGCCCTCGGCGATCTTCTTCACTCCGTCCACGCTCAAAAAGCCCAGGCTGTCCACACCCAAAATCTCCCGCATCTCCTCCAGCGAATGGTTGGCGGCGATGAGATTTTCCCGGCTGTCCACGTCCACGCCGAAATAGCACGGATACAGAAATTCCGGCGCGGAGGACAAAAAGTGCACTTCCGTGGCCCCGGCTTCCCGCAGCATCTGTACGATCTGCCGCGAGGTGGTGCCGCGCACGATGGAATCATCCACCAGCACCACGCGCCGGCCCTTCACGGTGTCCGCAATGGGGTTCAGCTTGATGCGCACGGTGTTCTCCCGCAGCTTCTGGTTGGGCTGGATGAACGTTCGGCCGATGTATTTGTTCTTCAAAAAGCCGATGCCGTAAGGGATGCCGCTCTGCTGGGAATAGCCCAGCGCCGCGTCCAGGCCCGAATCCGGCACGCCGATGACGACGTCCGCCTGCACAGGGTGCTCCAGCGCCAGAAACGCGCCGGCTCGCCGGCGCGCCCGGTGTACGGAAGCGCCGTCCACAACAGAATCCGGCCGGGCGATGTACACGTATTCAAACACGCACAGGCCTGTGGGGCAGCCGCAGTGGGTGCGGATGGAGCGGCAGCCGTTTTCGTCAAACACCACGATCTCGCCCGGCTCCACATCGCGCACGAACTCGCCGCCCGCGGCGGTGATGGCGCAGCTCTCGCTGGCAATGATGTCGTTTTCGCCCAGCTTGCCGATGCACAGCGGGCGGAAGCCCTGCGGGTCCCGCGCGGCGATGAGCTTGCGCGGGCTCATCACCACCAGCGAATACGCCCCCTTCAGCCTGTCCATCGTTTGCTCCACGGCCTGTTCGATGCTGTCGGAGGAAAGGCGCTCGCGGGTGATGGCGTAAGCGATGACCTCCGTATCCGACGTGGAGTGGAAGATCGCGCCCGAAAGCTCGAATTCCGAACGCAGCTCGGCGGAATTTGTCAGGTTGCCGTTGTGAGCCAGCGCCATCGGTCCCTTGATGTGGCGGATCACAAAGGGCTGCGCATTGGAGCGGACGGGCACCCCCGTGGTGGCATAGCGGCAGTGGCCGATGCACATATTGCCCCGGGGCATCGTCTCCAGCACGTCCTTGGTGAACACGTCGTTCACAAGGCCCAGCTCGCGCCGTTTGTAGAACACGCCGTCGTCGTTCACCGCCATGCCGCAGCTCTCCTGGCCGCGGTGCTGCAGCGCGTACAGGCCGTAATAGGTGGTACCCACCACGTCCAGGTCCGCGTCGCGGCGGTAAACGCCGAACACGCCGCACTCTTCATGCAGCTTTTCGTCAAGATAGTCTTTGATCATCCGTTCACTCCCCCAGCAGGCGCTTCATAACTTCCCGGTAGGCTTCCTCTTCGCCGCCCAGGTCGCGCCGGAACAGGTCTTTATCCAGGTGCGCGCCCGTGGTGGCGTCCCAGAAGCGGCAGGTGTCGGGGCTGATCTCGTCGGCCAGCACGATGGAGCCGTCGGGCAGGCGGCCGAATTCCAGCTTGAAGTCGATGAGGCGGATGTTGAAGCCCAGCAGATATTGGGAAAGGATGTCGTTCACCTGGAAGGCATATTTCGTGATGGTGTCGATCTCCTCCTGCGTGGCCAGGCCCAGGGCCAGCGCGTGGTAATGGTTGATGAGGGGGTCGTGATACTCGTCGTTTTTGTAGCTGAACTCGATGGTGGGGATCTTCAGCACCGTTCCCTCAGGCACGCCCAGACGCTTGGTGAAGCTGCCAGCGGCCACGTTGCGGATGATGACCTCCAGCGGCACGATCTCCACCTTTTTCACCAGCGTCTCGCGGTCGGACAATTCCTCCACAAAGTGGGTGGGCACGCCCTTTTCAGCCAGCATCTTCATCAGGTTGTTGGAAAGCCTGTTGTTCACCACGCCCTTGCCGCGGATGGTGCCTTTCTTTGCTCCGTCGCCGGCGGTGGCGTCGTCCTTGTAATCCACGATGACAAGGTCCGCGTCGTCTGTGGCGAATACCTTTTTGGCTTTCCCCTCATACAGCTGTTCCCGTTTTTCCATGTTGTTCTTCTCCCTCTTTTGTGTTTTATAAAAATAAAAAGATATTTGGAAAGCATTCCTTACAGCGCGGCCGCCTCGGCCCGGATGGCGGCGTCCTTTTCAGCGATGGAGCGGGCCATTTTCTCCCGGTCCTCCGCCAGCAGCGCGGCGATGCGCGCGTCGTGGATGGCCAGCATCTGAGCGGCCAGCACGGCGGCGTTTTTGGCGCCGTTCAGCGCAACGGTGGCCACAGGAATGCCGCTGGGCATCTGCACGGTGGCCAGCAGGGCGTCCAGGCCGTCCACCGCGCCGCCCTTAACGGGGATGCCGACGACGGGCAGCACGGTGTTCGCGGCGATGCTGCCCGCCAGATGGGCGGCCATACCCGCGGCCGCGATGATCACGCCGAAGCCGTTTTCCGCCGCGCGCTTTGCAAACTCCGCCGCAGCGGCCGGGGTGCGGTGGGCGCTCATTACGCGCACCTCAAACGGGATATCCCAGCTTTTGAGCTGTGCGGCCGCGGCTTTTACCGTTGGCCAGTCGCTGTCCGAGCCCATGATGATGGCTACTTTTTTGGTGTTTTCCATAAATCCATCTCCTTTGTGCGTCCCTGAAAAGAAAAAAGGCCGTGGTGCAGTTACACCATGGCCTTATGCTTGCAGTTTCAGCGCGGTATCCTCTTTCCGCAGCCCGCAGGCGCGCCGAAAAAACGCGCGGTATCCCGCAGACGCACTGCCCCGGCGGGAAGGCCGGCGGCTTACACTCCGCCCCGGGTACGCAGCGGTTCCCAAAGCGATTGATTGCATCCCGGTACCTCCTCTGAACAGCTTGTTCGGTGCGAAGAAAAAGGATATTATCATCGTACTATGAAACCGGAATAAAAGCAATCGCTTTCCGGCGGCGGCGCGAATTTTCAGAGAAAACAACAAGAACCTTATGCCGCCGGGCGGCTTTTTTGGTTGATTGTCTTACACAGATTTTACAATGCGGAACCGGCGCCGTCAGCCGCAGATGATATCCGCCGTATCCGCCCGCGCCAGGCGGATCAGTTCCTCGGGCGCAAGCTCGATCTGATAGCCAATCCTGCCGCCGCTTACGATGATGCTTGCGCCCGCAAGCGCGCTGCGGTCGAACACGGTGCGGTAGGCTTTCTTCATCCCCAGCGGGCTGCACCCGCCGCGGACATAGCCGGTGACCTTATTGATATCGGCCACATGGAGCATGGCTACGCTTTTTTCGCCCACGCTTTTTGCGGCCTTCTTCAGGTCCAGCTCGGCCAGCACGGGCACGACGAATACAAAGTAGCTTTTTCCCGCGCCCTGTGTGACCAGTGTTTTAAACACGCGGGCGGGGTCCTGCCCCATTTTTGCCGCAACTGACGCTCCGTCGATGGCGCCGTCGCCGTGGTCGTAGGTATGGGGCGTATAGGGCACCTTTTCCTTGTCAAGCATCCGCATGACGTTTGTTTTGAATTCTGCCATTTTGTTCACTCTTCTTTGCCGGTGCCTAACAGATCATCTGCAGACACGCCGAAATAACTGCACAGCATTGCAAAAGTTTCCACATACATCCGACGCTGCCGTGTTTCATACATGTTATACATTGAGGTTGCCACACCGAGTACATCCGCCATGTCTTTCTGCGTCAGCCCCTGCGCTTTGCGAAGCGCGCGGATACGGTCAATATAATCCATGCAGGCACCCCCTTCGTTTTATGATAATATATTCCATTTTGCTTTTTCACCAATAGTGAATTATACTTGAAATAGTTTTTTACTATTTGTGAAACAAAGGAGAATGGATTGTGAAAAGCATCATAAAAGATTGGTACACAGGCGAAAATATCCCGGTGGAGACGCGCCTGCCCGCTTACAGACGAACAGCGCGCGCTGGCGCGGGAAACGGAAGAACTGAAAGGTCGGTTCACCGCCACCTTTTCCCGGAGCCAGAACGAGCTGTATGAAGCCCTGTGCGACCGCGAAGAGCTTGCCGGGCTGCACCGGGAGACCGCCATCTTCGCACAAGGCGTGGGGCTCGGCCTGCGTCTGGCTTTCGAGGCTCTGGGATGAGAAGCGCAAGGCCTCGTTTACCCCGGCGAAAGGCTGCCCTTGACAAATGCGCCGAATGCGCGTATACTGCTAACAAATCTTTTCCGCTGGGGGAAAACCATGCCGGACCGTTCGTTTACAACTGCAAACTATTATTATTTTGGCTATTACTTTACAGGTAATGGCTCTGTTTGCTGTGGAACGGTTCAGGATGCAAAATAATTTTTTGTAAACTGATAAGCCGGCAGCGCAGAGCGCTGCCGGCTTTTTTGTTTTAAAATTTTAAATCGCAAGAGGGGTATGCAGTATGATCGTTATTTTTAAAAACAACGCGAACCCGGAGCAGGTGAAGCAGCTCTGCGCCGGTTTTGAAGCCCAGGGCCTCAAAATTCACAATTCCGAGGGCGAGCACACGCACCTTATCGGCCTCATCGGCGACACATCCAGCGTGGACATCGACCTTGTGCGCGCCAATGATTTTGTCGAGGATGTGAAGCGGGTCAGCGAGCCCTATAAAAAGGCCAACCGGAAATTCCATCCGGCGGACACCGCTGTGGACGTGGCGGGACATACGATCGGCGGCGGACATTTCTCCGTGATGGCCGGGCCGTGCAGCGTGGAGAGCGAGAGCCAGATCGTGGAAGTCGCCCGCGACGTACAGCGCAGCGGCGCGGGCATCCTGCGCGGCGGCGCGTTCAAGCCCCGCACCTCCCCTTACGCGTTCCAGGGCATGCGCGCCGAGGGCCTGGAGCTTCTGCGCGAGGCCCGCGCCGCCACCGGGCTGCCCATCGTCACCGAGATCATGAACACCGAGCACGTTCCCCTCTTTGCCGACGTTGATATGATCCAAGTGGGCGCGCGCAACATGCAGAATTTTGAATTGCTGAAGGAACTGGGCAAGCTGCAAACGCCCGTTCTGCTCAAACGCGGCCTTGCCAACACCATCGAAGAATTTCTGATGAGCGCCGAATATATCATGGCCGGCGGCAATGAAAACGTCGTACTGTGCGAACGCGGCATCCGCACGTTTGAAACGAGCATGCGCAACACACTGGACATTTCCGCGGTGCCCATGCTCAAAAGCAAGACCCATCTGCCCGTGGTCATTGACCCCAGCCACGCCGCGGGCATTGCCTGGATGGTGGAGCCGCTTGCCATGGCCGCCATTGCCGCGGGCGCGGACGGATTGATGATCGAAGTCCACAACGACCCGCCCCACGCCAAAAGCGACGGCGCCCAAAGCCTGACGCCCGCACAGTTCGACGCGCTGATGGGCAAGGTCAAGGCCGCCAGCGCCTTCTTCGGCAAGGCCATCAACTAGGGGACGCTTAAAAAATCGAAAAAGCTGTTTTCTCCAACAGGAATCGGTGTTTGCTTCGTTAAAAGTTCTCAGAACACAGCATTTTCTCTATTTTTTAAACATCGCTAAGCGCGCCGTTCCGGCGCATCCCGCAATAAGGCCCGGAGCCGCGCTGCTTTCCGCACGGCTCCGGGCCTTATTGCCGCACGAAGCGCATCAAAGCTCGGCGCGCCAATCCACGTCGAATTTCCGGTCTTTAAAATAATAATCCGCGTCCGCTTCGGTGATGGCGCGCAGCACGCGGCAGGGGTTGCCCGCCGCAACAACATTTGCCGGGATGTCCCGGGTGACGACGCTGCCCGCACCCACCACCACGTTGTCCCCGATGGTCACGCCGGGCGTGACCACTGTATTGCCGCCCAACCAGACGTTATTCCCGATGGTGACGGGCTGGCCGTACTCGTAGCCCGAATTGCGCGCGGCCGGGTGTACCGGATGGCCCGCCGCATAAATGGCGACGTTGGGCGCAAACATCACATTGTCGCCAATGGTCACCCTGCAAACGTCCAGGATCACACAGTTGTAATTGGCATAGAACCACTCGCCTACCTCAATGTTGTAGCCGAGGTCGCAGTGGAACGGCTCCTCGATGTGCAGATGCTCGCCCGTTCTGCCGAACAGGCCGCGCAGCAGCGCCGTGCGCTCTGCACGCGCATCCGGCGGCAGACGGTTGAATTCCCAGCAGGCACGCTGCGCCCGGGCGCGTTCCTCCGGCAGGCCGTCCATCCACGCCTTATAGGGCAGGCCCGCCAGCATGCGTTCCTTTTGTGTCATACTCCGCTTTCCTCCTCTGCTTTGCGCGGCCGGAGCCTTACAGCACGAACTGAAACAGGCACATGGCGTCCATATAATCCACACAGGTGAAGCGCAGCGTTTTTTCGTCCACCTGTTCCACGCCCGGGTAGAAGCTGCAGCGGTAGGCCGCCCGGTGTTCCTTATAGCGGATGATGATCTCAAACTTCGGAGGCATGGGCACGATGCAGGTACGGTACGCGCCGCTCTCCAACTGGGCGCGCAGCGTTTCCTCGATACGCTTGACGGCCAGCGCCGGATGCAGGCTGGTGGCAGAGTTTCCGTCCCCCTTATTGACGGGCACCGTGGCGATATCGGGTATCATGCGCCGTGCACTGTCGCACAGCGCCGCGTCGCCGGAAACAAAGCACACCGGCACGCCGTGATAGCCCGCCATATAGGCGTTGAGCGTGAATTCGCTGGCACGCACGCCGTTGATCTCCACATAATCCACACTGGTGTTCATGGTGTGGGAAAGCGGGTTGCCGTCGCAGCAGGCGGCCGCATGATAACCGGTAAAGACTGCCGCGTCCCAATCGCCGTGCTGGATGCCGCTCATCATGCTGTAAACATCGCCCGCCCAGCCCCGGTTGATCTGCACCTCTTCGGGCAGAACAGAGGGGTCGATGTTGCGGGCGGAATCATGAGCGTCCTTTACCAGAATGCGCTCGCCGCCTGCCGCCAGAGCGCCGCGGCAGGCCGCGGCCACCTCCCGGCTCATCTGCTGCTTAAAATAGGCGTAATCCCCGTCCGGCCTGCCCGGCTCGGTCTCGCTCCATGCGGCGATGCCGCAGGTGCCTTCGATATCGCTGGAAATGAACAGATTCATGGCGTTTCTCCTTTTCTTCCTCCTTGGCGTCCGGCGCGCCGCCGGGGGCGTTTTTTTCATCATAGCACAAAACCGCGGCCGTGCAAATACACGGCCGCTTTGCCTGTTGAAAAATCGTTTGTCCGCCCGGATATGTGGCGGGCGGGCAACCCTCTCTCCGTATTTTCCGCGCGCGGCCTTTACCGCGTGACGTTGCGGATCCAGTTGCCGCCCGCGATGCGGCGCAGACAGAAAAATGCCTTCAGCGGCATGTCGCATTTCAGCACGGCCAGCACCAGCACCGGCGGCGCGCCCAGCCAGAATGCCGCTGCCGCGCCCAGGGGGACCATCGCCCAGATACAGCCCACATCCGTGACAGCCGCGAAACGGGTATCCCCCGCGCCGCGCAGCACACCGCTGATCAGCGGGCAGGTGAACGCCATAAAGAAAATGGCCGCCGCATATACATACATCAATTGGTCGGTCAGTACGCGGGTGCTTTCCTTGATGTCATAAATGCCGATGACCGGCCCCTTCACCGCCAGCAGCAGCGCCGCGCACACCACGCCGATGACGGCGTAGATCTGGATGAGCTTGTTGACACAGGCCCGGGCGTACGGATAATCCCCCCGGCCCACCAGCATGCCCACCAGAACGGCCGAGGCATTGGACACCCCCAGGATGATGCTCGTTGCCATCTGGAACATCACATTGCAAATGCTGTTGGCCGCCACGATATCGCTGCTCATATGCCCCAGGATGACAGAGTGCATGGAAATGGCGACGCTCCACAGCAGCTCGTTGAGCATCACGGGCAAACCGTAGCGCACCAGGTCCCGGGCGAGGCCGCCCGACGGCCACAGCAGCATATGCAGGCGGAAGCGGATCTTCTTTTCCCACACGAGCATATAGGCGATGATCATCACGAACTCCGCCACGCGCGCCAGCACAGTGCCGACGGCGGCACCCGCCACGCCCATGCGCGGCGCGCCGAACTTGCCGAAGATGAACACGTAGTTGAAAAACACGTTCACCGCAAACGACACGCCGTAGATCGCCACCGAGACGTTGACGGTCTCCACGCTGCGCAGCACCACCAGGAATGTGGACGTGACGCCGTAGAAGAAATACGACAGCGACACGATGCGCAGATAGGATGCGCCGGCCTCGATAACGGCGGGCTCGGCGGTGAATATCTGCATCACCGGGCGCGGGAACAAAAACAGCACCAGTGTGAACAGCAGCCCCGCCGCGGCCGAAATGCGCAGCGCCAGGCTGGCGACGCGGCAGATGGAATCCACGTCCTTTTTGCCCCAGTACTGGCTGCACAGCACGATGGCGCCGCCCGCCACGCCGAATATGGCTACGGTATAAATAAAGAACACCTGGTTGGCCAGACTGGTGGCAGAGAGCGTCACCTCGCCCAGCCCGCCCAGCATCAGGGTATCCATCAGGTTGACACTGTACGAAATGACATTCTGCAGCGCCACAGGCAGTGTGAGCGCCAGCAGGCTGCGGTAAAACGAGCGCTCTACATGAATTTTCGGATTTTGGGCTTGCACGGGTCTCCTCCTGCCTCTCCCGTGCAAAAGGGCCGCCCGGCAGGGCGGCCCTTTTGCTTTTGGGAGGTAATGAGTGTTTGAGTGCTTGAAGACTCTTTGAACACCGGAAATACCGGCGTATCTATTGTATAACGGTAAGCGCTAATTACCGTTGTACACGTCCGGAACCGTCGCCGCCCGCCAGCTTTTCCACTTCGGGCACGGTGACGAAGTTGTAGTCGCCCTCGATGGAGTGCTTCAGGGCGGAAGCCGCCACCGCGAACTCCACCGCAGCCTGGGTGTCCTTGCCGGACAGCAGGGCGTAGATCAGGCCGCCGCCGAAGCTGTCGCCGCCGCCGATACGGTCGATGATGTGCAGATGATACAGCTTGGAGAAGCAGTACTCATCCTTGGCCACGTTGTAAAGCATGGCGCTCCAGTCGTTGTCAAAGGCAGATTTGCTCTCGCGCAGCGTGATGGCGACCATCTCGAAGTTGAATTTGTCCGCCAGCTGTTTGGCCACGCTCTTATAGCCTTCCTTGTTCAGCTCGCCGCCGGTGATGTCGGTGTTCTCGGCCTCGATGCCGAATACGTCTTTGGCATCCTCCTCGTTGGAGATGCACACGTCTACATACTGGCACAGCTCCGTCATGGCGGCGCGGGCTTCGTCGCGCGTCCACAGCTTGCCGCGGTAGTTCAGGTCGCAGCTGATCTTCACGCCGTGAGCTTTCGCGGCCTTGCAGGCCTCCTTGCAGATCTCCACCACATTGGCGCCCAGCGCCGGGGTGATGCCGGTGAAGTGGAACCACTCCACGCCCTCAAAAATGGCATCCCAGTCGAAATCAGCCGTAGTCGCCTCGGAAATGGCGGAATGGGCGCGGTCATAAATGCACACGCTGGGACGCTGGGAAGCGCCCTTCTCGTTGAAGTAGATGCCCACACGGTCGCCGCCGCGGGTGATCTTGCTGGTGTCCACACCGTAGCGGCGCAGGCTGTTCACCGCCGCCTGGCCGATGGCGTGGGCGGGCAGCTTGGTGACGTAAGCGGCGTCCAGGCCATAGTTGGCCAGGCTGACGGCCACGTTGGCCTCGCCGCCGCCGAAAGTGAATTCCAGGTGGTCGGCCTGGACGAAGCGCTCGTAGTTATAGGGCTGCAGGCGGATCATCAGCTCGCCGAAGGTAACAACTTTCTTTGCCATGAAAAAATACTCTCCTGTCTTTTATATATCTTATCTGCAATTATAAAAACATTGAACCGCAAATGCCGC
The DNA here is from genome assembly GCF_017421385.1 of Ruthenibacterium sp. Classification (NCBI taxonomy): domain Bacteria; kingdom Bacillati; phylum Bacillota; class Clostridia; order Eubacteriales; family Oscillospiraceae; genus Ruthenibacterium; species Ruthenibacterium sp. Next base: position 22,789 of record NZ_JAFOIN010000013.1, read on the forward strand.
AGCTCAGGCCGCTTTTTACAGCCTTGCTGTGCAAAGCTGTAAAAAATTACTTCTGCACGAGGTGGACGGCGAAACCGGCGATCTCGTCTTTGAAGTAAATGGCCTTGGGGCTGGCGGTCTCCTCGTTGAACTCGAAGCCGCGGCTCTTGAAATAGGCGATAGCGCGGGGCAGCGTGTTGGTGCCGATGGCGATGTGGCCGTTCTTTCCCAGATACTGCTTTTTCATGATCTCAATGGCCCGGCTGCCGCAGAAGATGCTGCTGTTGCCCTCGGAAACGTCGAAGCCGAACATCAGCTCGAACAGCTTGGCGGCCTTCATGGCTTCCTCGGCGTTCTCGGTGTTGATGCCGATGTGCTTGACCTCGAAGCCCAGCATGGTGTTGACGGCCTCGCGCGTCAGACGCTCGATCTCGTCCCAGTTTTCGGCCTCGATGAGGTCCTTCTTCACCATCCAGGTGCCGCCGCAGGCAATGATCTTGTTAAAGGACAGGTAGTCCAGCAGGTTTTTGGCGTTGACGCCGCCCGTGGGCATCCAGCGCAGGTTTGTGTAAGGGCCGGCCACGGCTTTCAGCTTGGCGACGCCGCCGTTCTGTTCGGCCGGGAAGAATTTCACAACGTCCAGGCCCATGCTCATGGCCTGCTCCATCTCGCCCGGAGTAGCGGTGCCGGGCATCATCAGCATGCCCTTGTCGATGACATATTTGGTGATCTCGGGGTTAAAGCCCGGGCTGACGATGAACTTGACGCCGGCGGCGATGGCTCGGTCCGCCTGCTCCTTCGTCAGCACGGTGCCCGCGCCCACCAGCATTTCAGGTACTTCGGCCACGATGCGCTTGATGGCCTCCTCGGCCGCTGCGGTGCGGAACGTGACCTCGGCCGCGGGCAGGCCGCCTTTGACCAGGGCCTTTGCCAGAGGCACAGCCTTGTCTGCGTCGTCGATGGCGATGACGGGCACGATGCCGATGTCGTAGATTTTCTGAATCACGTCGTTCATAGCAATCTTCTCCTTTTATTCCCGGTGGGGGTGTGTTCCATATTGTGGAACGCCGTTCCACTTTCTTTCTGGCTTCATTATAAACGAACAGGTTTTATTGTCAATGCGATTCTTGCGTTTTTTGCCCAAAAGCGGATATTTCTTGCATCCAAGCGGGGCCGGGGGCTTGCGCTTTGGCGCAAAACAAGTTACAATACAGACGGAAAACCGTTTCGCATTGTGGAACGCAACAAAGAAAAGGAGGTGCTCTTGTGGAAAACAGCAACGGCGGCGTGCAGAGCGTGGCACGCATCTTCGCACTGATCGAAGTCCTGTGCGCACACCCCAAGGGCGCGTCCCTGCAGACCATCAGCGCCGAGAGCGGCCTGCCCAAAAGCACGGCGCACCGGCTGCTCTCCAGCCTTGTATCGCTGGGCTATGCGGTGCAGGACAGTTTCTCCACGCACTATCGGCTGACGATGAAGATGTTCGAGCTGTCCAGCGGCATCGTCAACGATATGGATATCATGTCCGTTGCAAAGCCGCATCTGGACAAGCTTTCCCGCCATACGGGCGAGGCGGTGCATCTGGTTATCCAGGACGGCGTGGACATCGTATACATCTATAAGGCGGAGGCCGGCGCCGGGCTGGGCGGCATGCGCATGTCCAGCCATGTGGGGCTTCGCATCCCCATGTACTGCACAGGCGTAGGCAAGGCCATTTTGGCCACCCAGAGCTACGGCGAGGCCGAACGCGTGTGGCGCAAAAGCAGCATCCGGGCGCTGACAGCGCATACCATCACGGATTTCGACGCATTCATCGAGCAGCTCAAGCGCGTGCGCATGGCGGGCTATGCCATCGACGACGAGGAAAACGAGCTGGGCATCCGCTGTGTGGCGCTGGCGGTGCCGGGCATGAACGGCCGTGCGGAGGCGGCGTTCAGCATCTCGGGCCTTGCCGCGCAGATGACGGACGACCGCATCGAGCATCTGGCGCGTATGGGCCTTGCCGCGCGGCAAGATATTCTGCGCGACCTCGGCTGGAAGTAGATCGCGGCATACAGGCACAAACGGGTGCGGCGCAGAATAAAATTATCATAAACAATCGGCGCAGGGAAAATACCAAAAAAGAAAAAACACGTTCTGAGGCAGCATTCCGCTTCGCTTCAGGGCGTGTTTTTTGTTGTTTATGCTTTTTGCGCGCGGTTTTGCACCGCGCCCGCTTTCTATGCTACTGCGCCAGCCGTGTGAGCACTGCGCCGGGCTGCGTCATCACCAGGTCTCCGCTGTGCATCAGCAGCGTGTCGGCGTCCTGCGCGAAGAAAACATAGGTCTCCTCCGCGCTGGGGCGCGTCAGCGTCAGAACGCCGCTCTCATAGCTCCACGTTCCCAGATACGTCGTCATCCCCTGATACACATTGCACATGAACATAAACGTGCCGTCGGCGTATAGCTCCAAATAGGGATCCTGCTCCCCCTCCGTGCGATCCTGTACGCTGGTAAAATGCCCCGGCCCCAGCGTTTCCGGCGCATCCTCCGGCGGTTCGGACGGCAGGCAGGAGGAGGACGCACCGGAGAAAACGGTCTCCTGCGGCGCAGCGGGGGCGGAAAGCGCGCTTTCCGCCGCACCGGAGGAGGACGCACTGTTCTGTTCCGCCGCGGAGCTGCCCGCGCCGCCGGCACAGCCCGCCAAAAGCGCAAGCGCAAGATACGCCGCCAGCAGCGCCGGCGCGCGCCGGGCCCTTCGTTTTCCCTTTTCCTGTATCATATCTTCAGGCCTCCTGTTCCGCCCTGCCCTTCCCGGGCCTTTTCTGTCCGGTCCATTCCGGAGCCGGGTCCTTTACCGGGCGTTCAGCGCGGCGTCCTGCGCCGCGATCCACGCGCCCACTTCTTTGCCCAGCTTCGCCAGCGTTCCGGGAGCAAACGGGCTGTCCAGCCCGGCCGCCGCCACGAGACCCGGATACGTCTTGCCGCCGGCCTCGCCCACCAGAGCCAGGTACCGCCGCCAGGCGTCCTTTTTGTCGTGCAGAAACGCGGTGAAGAACTGCAGCGCCACCGTTTGGGCCAGGCAGTAGTCGATATAGTAGAACGGCACCTCGTAGATGTGCAGCTGGCGCTGCCAGCCCGCGCCGCGTCCGTAGAAGGGCAGGCCCGCGAAGTCCAGCCAGGGGCGGTATTCGCTTTCCAGCTTTGCCCATACTGCGTTGCGCTCCCCGGGCGTCAGGTCCGGCTCGGCGTACATGATGTGCTGGAATTCGTCCACCATGGTCCCGTATGGCAAAAAGTACATCGCGTCCTCGGCGTGGGCCAGTTCATACCGGGGCGTGTCCGTGCCGAAGAATTTTTCGTGATGCTCCGCCGTAAGGAACTCCATGGACATGGAGTGGATCTCGCAGCTCTCCATGCCGGGCTCCTCCAGAATCATGGGAAGGTCTTTCCGCGCGGCCACCCACGCGGCAAAGGCATGGCCCGCTTCATGCGTCAGTACGTCCACGTCGTCGGACGTGCCGTTGAAGTTGGAGAAAATGAAAGGCGCTTTGTAATCCGCCAGGTAGGTGCAGTAGCCGCCCGGGGCCTTGCCCTCCTTGGAGAGCACGTCGAACAGGCCTCCGTCGAACATTTCGTCAATAAATTCCGCCGTCTCGGGGCTGAGGGCATGGTACATTTCGCGGCCCGCGGCCAGTATTTCCTCCGGCGTGCCGTGGGGCGCGGGGTTTCCGTCCGCAAAGCAGAACGCGTCGTCGTAGAATTTCGGGTCCGCCACGCCGGTGCGGGCATACTGCAGCTTCTTCAGTTCCGCCACCACGGGCACGAAATCTTTTTTGATCTGCGCACGGTAGGCGGCCATGTCCTCCAGCGTGTAGCCGATGCGCCGCATGCGGATGGCGCCCAGGGGGATGAAATTCTCATAACCCAGCTTTCGTGCCTGGGCCGTGCGGTTTTTCACCAGCTTATCGTACAATTCGTCCAGCTCGGCCCGGTGCGCATCAAACCATGCTCCCTCGGCTTCGTAGGCGGCTTTGCGCACGGCTCGGTCCGGGTTTTGCTTGTAAAGGCTCATCTGGCTGACGGTATTTTTTCTGCCGTCAAATTCGATCAGCGCCGAGGCGTACAACTTTTCATAAGCCGTGGTGAGGGCGTTTTCCTCCGCCATCAGCTCCAGAATGGCCGGGTCGGAGGACTTGACGTCCACCTCCATTTTTTCAAAAGTGAGCCTGCCCAGCGCCTGCTCCAGCTGTGTGCGGAACGGCGAGGCCAGCAGCGCGCGGTACACGTCCAGCTGGGCTTCGCCCAGCGCCGGGCTGTTTGCGTCAAAAAATTCCCGCTCGGCTTCGTAAAACGCATCCCGCGTATCCACGGTGTGGCGGATCTCAGCCAGGGTGGACATGGTGGAGATATGGCGGCTCAGCGTCTCAAATTCCCGGAACGCCTCCAGCTGCGCCTGCGCGTCCGGCGCGGCGGCGATGCGCGCGCGCAGCGACGCAAAGGTTTCCCGCGCCGCGTCAAAGTCCGGGCGAGCGTACTGCATCTGTTCAAATTTCATCCAAACAACTCCTTTTTCGCGGCGCACGGGCCGCGCCTTGCATTACAATTGTATCTTATCATAGAGCGGCGGGAAAGAGAATATGCAAAACGCCCGGCGCCCTCCAAAAGAACCTGGGCCGGGCCGTCTGCATTTTACGGCTGCGCCGCGGCTCCGGCGCGCGCTTTTTCCATGCGCGCGGCGGGGAGCAGCGGCAAAAGCGCCAGCAGCGTCACCAGCCCCGAAATCAGAAACAGACTGTTGCCGGGCACCATGCCCGCCACGCCGTTGACAATTTTTTCAACGCCGAAAGCATTGATAACAGGGGTGGCAATGGCCGGGCCGACGATCATGGGCACGCACACAAAGAACAGCTGCTTCACACCCTCGAACTGGCCGCGCTGGTCCTCCGGATACAGGTTTTTGATCCACGCTGTCAGCGCCTGCAGCACCAGGATATACCCCGCGCCGGCGCCGAACACACCGATAAGCAGCGGAACGAACGCCGTGGAAAAGCTGACGCCCAGAAGGCCCAGCAGATTACAGCCCACGGCCGCCGCGATGACCGGCCCGCACTTGCCGCGGTCGATGAAGCGGGCGGCGGGAATGGTGAGCACCGATGCGGCCAGCAGGCCCGCGCCCTGCACCACGCCCGTGAGCGTGTAGTCCATACCCAGGTTGTCGGTAAAGTAAACCGTGATGTACGGGAAATATACGTTGAAGCCGATGAAATACACCATCATCACCAGAAACACCCAGAACAGCTCCCGGTTGCGGCCCACGATCTTATAATCGAACACAGCGGCGAACTGGTGCCAAAAACCCCGTGGGTCCCGGTTGGGGGCGAGGCCCGGCGCATCCCGCAGCGTGAACAGGCACAGCACGCCCACAGCAATGACCATGCCGCCCATGATGGTGAAAAACGCGAAGAAGTCCAGCGCGTCAATGATAATGCCCGACACAATGGCCCCGAAAATGGTGGCGAACACCGGCATCACGGCCAGCGCGCCGCCCACCTTGCCGCGGTTGCCCGCGCTGGAGATATCGGTCGTCCAGGGGTTGAACGCGCCGTCATTGCCCATGCTGCCGAAAAAGCTCATCACCGCGTCCGCCAGCACCACGCAGGTGGCCGCGAGCCACAGCGGATCTTTCGGCAGGAACTCCGTGACGCCGAAGCCGATGGTGAACACGCCCCACAGGATGTACCCGAACGCGATGAACGGGCGGCGCCTGCCCAGCCTGTCGCTTGCAGTGCCGATGAGGAACGTGCAGAAGGTGGACACCACGGCGGAAACGCCCACCATCCACGCCACGATGGACGGGTCCGGCGCGATCTTCCGGTATACAAAGGTATTGAACCAGGAGTTTTCGATGTTCCAGCAGATCTGCCCCGCCATTCCCAGCACCCAGATGAGCGCCCAGTTTTTGCGCGATATCTTTTCCATGCGACTGCCCCGCTTTCCGCAGACAGCGCGCCCGCAAGCGGCCCGCCGCCCAAAATATTTTTCATTCTGCCTGTATTGTATCATGGGGCGCAGCGCTTTGAAAGAAAAAACGCGCGGATACTTGCAATTTTCCTTCCGCCGTCCTATAATAACCCTATCGCAGAGTAGAAGCCTGCGCGTTGGCCCCCAAAAAGGGCCGCAGTGCCGTTCCGACGGGGAGTTGCGGAACGGACGAAAAGCACCGCTTGCGGTGCAGGCTTCGCATCCCGCTGCTGCATGACGAATGCAACACGGGCCTGCCAGGGCCGCCCGGAGCCGCGCGCAAGCGCGCCGCCGTGCGGCTGTGCGCGGGCCTTTTGCCTCCTTTATGCGGCAACGCCAAAATAAAGGAGGTTTTTTCATGTCTGCTTTTCAATCCACATTCGATTCCCTGCGCGCCTTTCCCCGCCGCCTGTCCGACGCCGCCCGCGAGGTGCGGCGCACCGCCAGTCTGGCCGGGGCCGCCATGCTGGCGGCGCTGAGCCTGGTGCTCAACCAGTTTACCATCGCGGTCAGCCAGTTTCTGGAGATCGGCTTTTCCTTTCTGGCCGCAGGAACGTGCGCGTTCCTGTACGGCCCGTGGCTGGCCGGGCTAATGGGCATCGTCACCGACGTGGCGGGCTACTTTTTGCGGCCCAACGGCGGCTTTTTTCCCGGCTTCACGCTCAACGAGTTCCTGCTGGGCTTTTTATACGGCTGCTGGCTGTACAAAAAACCCGTGTCCCTGTGGCGCACGTTCTGCGCCTGCCTGTCCGCGGTGCTCGTCATCAACCTGGTGCTCACGCCGCTGTGGCTGAATATCATGTACGGCAACGCTTTCGTGATTTCCGGCATGCGGCTTATCAAAAATGCCGTTAAGCTGCCTTTGGACACCGCTTTGCTGTATTTTCTGCTGAAAGCTGTGGAAACGCACCGCAAAAAAGCTCTGTAACGCAAAACAGCCTCCTTTCCGCCCCCGCACGCGGCGCACGCCGCGCGCATACCATGGGGCAGAAGGAGGCAATTTTTATGCTTGAAAATAATAATGCAGTCCTCGCCGTAGTCGATCCCGTCTATCCCGGCACCGCTTTGCGGCCCGGCAGCTCCGGCAGCGAAGTCGCGCGGATGCAGACCTATTTGAACGGCCTGCGCGACGCCAAGTACCCCACCCTCAACCGTCTGGTCGTGGACGGACGGTACGGCTCCGCCACCGCCAGCACCGTGATGCAGTATCAGGTGATCAACCGTCTTTCGATGGACGGCGTCATCGGCCACGATACCTGGAACGCCATCGTCAGCGATTACAATGCCACCATCGGCGGCAGCGCCGACACCTATCCCGGCATTCCCCTGCGCCCGGGCGACCGCAGCCAGGATGTGCGCCACATGCAGGGCCGTCTGAACGAAGTTGCACGCATCTACACCGGCATCAGCACGCAGACCGTGGACGGCGCGTACGGAAACAATATGACCAACGCCGTGCGCCGCTTCCAGCGCCAGTTCAGCCTTTCCGCCGACGGCATTCTGGGCAAGGATACCTGGAACAAGATCGTCTCCGTGCATAACGCCATGCAGGCGGGCAACCCCACGCACGTTACCACTCAGTATCCCGGCGTACCGCTGCGCGTAGGCTCCACCGGCGATTACGTCCGCTTTGTGCAGAGCTATCTGAACGGCATAAGCGGCCGTCCTCTGCTGACAGTGGACGGAAATTACGGCCAGAACACCACCCGTGCCGTAGGTCTGTTCCAGGCCACCGCCGGCCTGCCGGTAGACGGCGTGGTAGGCAGCGCTACCTGGGCGGCGCTCATCCCCGCATTCAACGCCACGCTGTAAGGCGGCGCTCATCCCGCGCGGCCGTATCGCGCACCCGGCCCGGGAGGCGTCCGCCTCCCGGGCCGGGATTCTTTATTGTCCCGCTATAAAAAACTTATCTCAATGGCCGCCGGCCGGGGACGGGCCGCATGGCCCAAAAACAGCCGATGGCCATTTTTATGGAGATTGAGCGCATTGGATGTCCAAGCTGCCGCCGCACTCGAGACAGGGCGTTCAGCCGTACATTCTTTCCAGACAGGAGCCGGCGGACAAAGCTCACTGCCCGCGCGCCTGCGCCAGCAGGGCGCGAAAGGCGGCTTCCTCCAGGATCTCGATTTTTCCCTGGCCGCTTTCGTTCAGAGCGGCGGCCTTTTCCTCCTTGCCGCTGCGCCCGCCCGCACCCACCAGCGCCGGGTCCTGTGCGCCCGCGACCAGATAATCCGTCTTGCGGGAAACGGCGCTCTTCACATGGGCGCCCAGCTCCGCAACCGCCTGGGCTGCTTCGGCCCGGGGCATCTCCATGTCGCCGGTAAATACGACGGCTTTGCCGTAAAACGGGTTGGAGGGGTCTGCATCCGGGTTTGCCTCCACGTTCTTCAGGGCTGCACTCTTGCGGGCAAAGGCCGCGTAGCGGCTGTTTGCCGCGCCTTCCGCTTTTCCACGCGCGGCTATACCAGCCCGGGACGCGCGCCCTGTCCGTCCCGTCCCCACGGCCTGCCCGGGGACGGACGCCGCCGCGCCATCTCCGCCAAAGGCCGGAGCCTGCATCTCCCGCAAATAATCGTCGCACACAAGATACGTCATGCCGTCCGCTTCCACGGCGACCACCAGCCAGCCGTCCTCTTTGGAACGGTTCTGAAACCCCACAATCTCGCAGGGGCGGGGCGACGCGGTATAGATGCCCTTATACCACAGCTGCCGGGCCTGCGCCGCCGTCAGCGGGCACAGGCCCAGGCATTTGAGCAGGCGCAGCATATCCTCGGGCGGCAGCGTCTGGTATGCTACCGGGCCCCGGGGCGACTGCCCCCACGCGGGCGACGCATTGCGCGTTGCCCAGCGCAGCAGCCCGCCGTCCACCAGCCGCTCGTAAAGATACAGCGTGGCCCGCACGTCGGCCAGCGCGTCGTGCGCCTCGAATTCATAGCCGAAAAACGACGCGACGGCGGAAAGGCTTCGCTTCTGCCCGCCCATCTGCTGCGCAAAAGCGGCCATTGGGTCCTCCCCCCAGCGCAGCCCGCGGGACGGAATGCCGTAGGCATCCAGGAAGGCTTTTTCAAACCCGTCGTTATAAGCCACCACCCGCCGCGCGCCGGATAAAATCTCCTGCAGGCGCGGCACAAGCGCCTCGAAGGGAGGTTTGCCGCACACGTCCTGCGGTGCGATGCCGTTCACCTTCTGCGCGTCGGCCCACGCCGTGTGACGCTGTGGGCGGCAGTATTCGTTCATCAGCACCGCTCCGGTCTCATCCACCACCGCCACCTGCAGCACCTCGTCCTGCCCCGGCACAAGGCCCGTTGTCTCAAAGTCCAGCACTGCCAGTTCCGTCATGCTTCTCCCCCGTTCCGCCTGTTTGTACAAAATCTTCTTACAACTATTATACAGCCGCCGGTTTCATTTGACAAACCGCTCTTTTTCCCTTACCATTATAAGCAGAGCGTTCCCGCCGGGAGCCGCGCGCCGCGCCGCTTTTCCCGGCGGGAACTCCGCATTGACGCCGGGAGGAGGAACGCCGGGATGCCGACAGAAAAAGCCGCGCCGCACAGGGCCAAAAAGGAAAAGAGCCGCGTATACTCGTTCTTCCTGCTTTCGTATACCCTTATTCTGCTCGTCTCTCTGAGCAGTTGTCTGTTTTTCGGAGCGGAGGTCGCCCAGCAGCTGCGCCGGGAGGAGGCCCTCAATAAGCAGGCTCTGCTCACCTCACTGAAAAACGACGTAGAGGAAAACCTGCGTTATGTGGAGGAGCTGGGCAACAGCCTGGTGTTCAACTCCCGGCTGCAGTTCCTTGTGAAGCATCCGTCTGTTTCCTCCGTGCACGACGCGATGGACCAGATGGCCGGGATGGCCGTTTCGCGGGATTTCCTGCTGGATTATTTTCTTTATGTGCGCAGCACCGACGAGGTCGTCACCTCCACGGTGCGGATGAGCGCGGACAAGTTTTTCGATATCATCTACGAATTTACCGATCTCACAGCCCAGGCGCTGCGCGAAGGCACGCTGGCGGAATACCATTTTCAGGATTATCTTCCCGCGGGCGGGCTGCGTCAGTACGATTCTGACACGGTGATCCGCGTCATTCCCTACGTCCAGTCCATCCCCATCAGCAGCAGCGCGCCTCCGCCAGGACAGGTGATGCTCCTGCTGGACAGCGACAAATTCTTTGCGCATGCGCTGTCTCTTCAGTCCGCTACGGGCGGCAGCGTCTATGTGCTGGATGAAACAGGCGCGGCCGTGTACCAAACGCCGGACGCGCCCGGCCTGCCCGCCGGAGTGCTGAACAGCGCGGAGGCCCTGGTGACCGCGGACCATATCTCCTACACACGCTATGTCTCCGAGGAAACGGGCTGGACCTACTTTATCACGTCGCCCGCCAATCTTTATTTTACCGACAACCTTTCCACCATCGGCTTTTTGGGTGGTGTATTTGCCGTATACCTGCTGCTGGGGCTGTTTCTGGTGCGGCGCATCGCCCGGCGCAGCTACCGCCCGGTGAAGGACATTAACGACCTGATTTTACAAAGCGCGCCTGGCGGCGCGGGCGACGACGAATTCGCCGTCATCAAGTCCACGCTGCTCAATCAGATGCGCTCAGGCACCGAGCTGCAGCGCATCATCGAGGCCCAGCGCCCCGCCGTAGTGCGGGACCTGCTGCTCCAGCTCCTGCTGGGGCAGACGCTGGACTGGGACGGCGCGCGCAGCCAGCTGGAAGCCCTTGGCGTGCGTTTCGGCGGCGATGCATATATCGCCGTACTGGCCGAGGCGGACCTGGACAGCGCCTTTTTCCTGGATTCCAATATCCCGCTGGAAAATAACCTTTCCGTGGCCCGGCTCGTGCTGCAGAACGTGGGGTGCGAGCTGTTCGGCGCAAACGCGGCCTGCCAGTATCTGGACCTGGGCCGCGCACAGGGCGTATTCCTGCTTTCGCCGCCTTCAGGAGAGAATGATGCCGCCGCATTGGCGGCGGCATCCCGCCAGGGGGACGCCCTGGCGCGCTTCTGCGCACAGCAGTTTGAGCTTGATATCTTTGTAGGCGTTTCGGCCATGGAGCAGGGGCTGGAGCAGCTTCCCCTTTGCTACGACGAGGCCCGAAAGGCGCTGGAGTACAGCCGCCTGCAGGCCGGAGGCGGCACGGAGCCCGTGCTGTTCACGGCTCTGGACGTTACCCATTCGGACTATTATTATCCGTTGGAGGCCGAACAGCAGCTTCTGCAATATGTGCGCGCCGGAGACGCGGCCAAGGCGCAGGAGGTGCTGGGCCGCATCTTTACCGCAAACTTTGAAACAAAACGTGTGAGCGCGGCTGCCGCGCGCAGCCTGCTGTACCAGCTTGCCGCCACGCTGCAGCGCCTTGCCAACAGTGACGCGCTGGCGCAGGGCGGCGGCGCGGACTTTGACGAACAGCTTGTGGAGCAGGTGGTGAACAGCTCCAGCATCGACTACGCCCGCCGCCGCTTGTCCGAGCATATCGCCCGGCTTGCCGCTGCCCATGAAAACCGCGCCCAAAGCAAAACGGAAAAGCTGGTGGAGCGCATCGCGGCGTACATCGACAACTGCGCGGAATCGGAGTTCCCCGACCTTACCGTTCTTTCGGAAGCGTTCGGCGTGACGCCGCAGTACATCTCCAACGTATTCAAAAAGTACCGGGACGAAAATGTCAAGGATTACATCGCCAGACGCAAGCTGGCCCAGGCCAAAGCGCTGCTGACCGGCACCGACCTGCCGGTGCGGGAGGTTGCCGCACGGCTGGGCTACGCAGGCGAGATCGGCATCATCCGCCTGTTCCGCAAGTACGAGGGCACCACGCCCGGCGATTACCGTGCGCAGCACAAATGAAGCGCAAAAGCGCTTTCTTTCACCGCAGCCGCCGCTTTGTCAGGCAGAACCCTAAAAGCAAACAGCCCGCCTTCTTCCGGAATATTACATCCGGAGGAAAGCGGGCTGTTTTTTCTCAAGGGCCCGGCCGGAAAACGTCCCGCGGCCGCTTTTGCAGGCAAAGTCGGCTTTCTTCTGCCCCATTCAAATGCCGTCCGCCCAGGGGAAGGCCAACGGCAGCGGCAGCAGCCCGGCGGGAACGGCCTGCGCGCCGGGCACCAGCGGGCTGTCCGGCCCGAACAGCAGACGCGCGGCGTCCAGCGGCGGCAGCACAAGGTCCGGCGCCGCATCCTGCGGCTCCGCGGGGCGCACCCCCTCTGCCCCCGGCCCGAAGCGCAGACGCCCCTGATTTTCTACTTCAAGTATAAATTCATCTAAAATCGCCGTATCGTCATAAGTGCACTGCAGCGCCATTGCGGCGCGGGCCGCAGCCGCCCAATGGAAAACGCGGTAGCTGTGGTTTGGCACACAAACGCCCTGTTCCGCCACAGAGGCAAAATAGGCAAGCTCCGCCCGCTGCCACGGGTAAAGCTGTACACGTACACCGGCAGCTCCCGTATGCTGTGCCAGGGCCGCCGCAAAGGCCGGCAGCAGCGCCGCATCCGGCAGCACCAGCTCCTGCAGCCGCGGCGGTTTTCCCTCCGCCAGCGCGCAATAGCCCGCGAACATGCCGTCCTGCAAAACCGCATATGGCTCGGCGCGCCAGCTTTGCAGCACGGTGAGGAACGAGGCGTCCCCGCCCCGGGCGCACGTTACGGGCTGCTTTTCATGCAGTGCCCGGGCGCTCTCCAGCCAGCTGGGGTATTCCGCCAGAGGCGCCAGCGCCACGCCGCCCGTCCGGATATCCCGCACGTTGCGCGGTGTGAGCGTAAACTCCCAGTGCGCGCCCGCGGGTACATACCCGAAGCGCTCGTACCGCTGGCGCTGGCCGCCCAGCATGGCAATGTCACAGCCCGCCGCCTGCATACGCTCCTGCGCGTCCTGCATCAGCAGGGCCAGATGCCCTTTGCCCCGGCTGCGTCCGTCCACGCACACCGTGCCGATGCCTCCCACGCGCAGGGCTGTTCCAGCTATGTTGAAATCCTGTATCTTCAGGCAGTACAGCCCTGCGGGCGCGCCGTCCTCATACAGCACCGTATGCAGCGGCGCGCTGTCGGCGCCCGGCCCGTACAGCTTGGGCAGCAGCGTGGGGAAATCCACCTTCCCCTCCGGCGTGCGGAACGCCTCCTCCGCAAACGCCAAAAGCTCCTGCAGCTGCTCCGGCTGCGCCTGTTCCAGATGAACCATCCAAACGACCCCTTCCCTGTTCTCCTTTTACAAAAGGGGCGCGGACGCCCCTTCAGCCAGTATACCACACCTTTGGCTGAAAAGCCCGTCCGCGCCGTTTCTTTTTTGCTGCGCCGCAGGAAAAAGCCTGGTTATCAGGCCATCACGCTTTTTTCAAAATCCGCCACATCCACGGTGCGGCCTGTCAGGCGGGATTCCTCCGCCGCAAAGGCCATCACATGGCTGTGGACGGACTGGGCGATGGTGTTCGTATTCTCGCGTTCGCCCTTCAGGATGGAGACAAATTCTTCCATAATACCCTCGTCGCCGCCGGAGTGGCCCGTGCTGCCGGGCTTGACGGTGTATACCGCAGTGGTGCCCGTTCGCACGCCCGCGCCGAACTGCGTCACCTCAATGACGTTGTTGTCCATGGAAGCGCGGATCTCGCCTCTGGTGCCCATAAATTTGACGGTGCGGTCGCATGCGTCGGAAAACGCGCACATCGTGAACGCCACGGTGGTGCCGTTTTCAAACAGGAGGCTGGCCACCTGATGATCCACCACATCGTTGTCGTTGTGGAACACGCACTTGCCGTAGGGGCCTTCCTCCAGCGCCTTTTTGCGCGCCTCATAGCTCTGGTCCGGCCCCAGGGCCGTCAGCGCGGTGGGCCAGGGCGTATTGTCGTCCAGGTACAGCACGGGCGCGTAGTATGGGCAGGAGCCGCTGTGCGGGCAGCCGTCGGTGCAGCGGGCGGGGCTGCCCGCGGGGGCATTCTCCTCCCGGAAATAGCGCAGGTCGCCAAAGCTGGAGACCGTTCTGCACCGGCTGCCCAGCAGCCAGGAAAGGATATCCATATCGTGGCAGCATTTTGCCAGGATCATGGGGCTGGAATCCGCCGTCTTATGCCAGTTGCCGCGTACATAGCTGTGCGCGTAGTGCCAGTAGGCCACGTTCTCGGTATGGGTGACGTGCACCACGTCGCCGATGACGCCGGAGTCGATCAGCTCCTTGAGCTTGCGGTAGAATTTGGTATAGCGCATCACATGGCAGACCATGATCTGCGTGCCCTTTTCCTCGGCGCGGCGCTGCAGGTCCAGACATTCGCGCGCACTGGGCGAGATGGGCTTTTCCAGCAGGATGCTGTACCCCAGGTCGATGGCCTGGCAGGCATACGCATAGTGCTGGCTGTCCTGGGTGCAGATGAGCACCGCGTCCGCCATGCGCGGCCGGGCGAAAAACTGCTCCGCCGTCTCGAACACTCCTTCGGCGGGCACATGGTAATCCTGGACGAATTTTTCCCGGCGGCCCTTATGCGGGTCCGCCACCGCCACGAACTCAATTTCGTAGCCGTGCATTTTTGCGTAAGGCGCATAGCAGTATTGGCCGCGCTCTCCCGCGCCCACCAGCGCCAGCTTCAGTTTCTGTTTCATTTCCTGTTCCTCCCTTGCTGCGGGCGCGCACGGCGGCCCGCCTTTCCCGTGCGGCGCGCTTTAATACGCCGACATTTTCGCCGCATAACTGCGGCTGATCTCGCAGCTCATGGGCTGCCCTGCCAGAAAGCGCCGGATATCCTGCGTCACGCTGCGGGTGACGGCCAGGCGGCGGTCCACCGTGGGGCCTCCCATGTGGGGCATCAGCAGCACATTTGGCAGCTTTTCCAGCGGATGGCCCGCGGGCAGCGGCTCGGTCTCGTACACGTCCAGCGCGGCGGAAAGGTCCGGCCGTGCGGCCAGCACCTCGCACAGCGCCGGCTCGTCGATGACTGCGCCCCGCGCCGTATTGACAAGCAGCGCGCCGGGCTTCATGCTCTGCAGCAGCTCCCGCGTGACAAGATGGTGGTTTTCCGGCGTCATGCCGCTGTGGATGGAAATGATGTCGCAGGTGGCGAACAGTTCCTCCAGCTCGGCTTTTTCCATGTGGCAGCGGTCCAGCTCGTCCTGGCCGATGTGCCGGGAAAACACCTTGATGGGACAGTGGAACGGCGCCAGCATGCCCACCACATAGCGGGCGATCATGCCGTAGCCCACAATGCCCACGCTGCGGTCCAGCAGGCCGCGGTTCGCAAAGCTCTCCGGCCATATGCCGCCGGCCAGGTTCACAGAGTGATAGGGGATCTGCCGCAGGCTGGCCAGCGCATAGGCCACCACGCTCTCGGCCACGGACTCCGCAAACACCTCGTTGCCGCTCACCACACGGATGCCCCGGCCATACACCGCGTCCGTCACATAGGGCTTGACGGAGCCTCCCGTGTGGGCAATGAGCCGCAGGCGGTCCGCCTGCGCCAGCACCGCTTCATCAAAGACCGGGGTTCCCCAGCCTGTGACGCAGATGTCCATGCCGCGTACGGCCGCGCCCAACTCGTCCTGGGTGTACTGGCGGCCCAGCGTGTTCCAGTGTACCGTGCCGATGTGCTCCAGCGCAGCCATGGCGTCGGCGTCAAAAAAGGTCCTGAATACCGCATGCTGCGGCATCGTAACCAGAATATGGATGTCGTTCATTCTGTTCCCTCCGCTTGCTGCGGGCCGCCGGGGCCCGTCAGATTGTCTCGCAGGATCAGCGGCGTGCCGGGCGCGACGGCTGCCTCGCCCGTCCGCACCACTTCGATCCCGTCCCGGAACCAGCAGCCCTCCACGATCGCGGGCCGCTTTGCGCGACGGCTGCGCTGGGTCAAAACCAGCTTTTCAGCCGTGCAGCCGCGCATCTGCAGGCCGTCCGCGTTCAGCAGAAACGTGCCGCAGGGGCCGTAGCCCTCCGTATTCACACCGTCGTAGGCGCCTGTGCGGCAGACGGCGACGTCCTGCAGGGTAAGATCGCTGACCTTTGCGAAGCCGATGCCCCAGAAGCCCGTGTGCCGCACCACTGTGATGCGCTTTGCACTGCTGCCCCAGGTGGGACCGCTGTTGGCGAAGCTGAGCAGGCCGGAATTGCCCACATAGGTAAGGTCGTGCTCGAACTGGCCGTGGGTGACGTAGGCCCCGTGAAAATCGCCGTCGCCGTGACAGTTCTCCACCATGCAGTATGCGCTGCCCGTAAAATCGTTCAGGTGGCGCGCGTTGGATGTGGTGCAATCCCGCACCTTGCCGTACAGACAGTGGATCTGCTGCGTCAGATATCCGGTGCCGCCCACCACCACCTCTATGGGATTGGCCAGACTGCACCGTTCGGTGACGTATTCGGTGTTGTGGCGGCGCAGCAGCACGGGCCAGTAGGTATGCCGCGCCCGCACGTCCCGCACGTCGCACCGCACCGCGTACTCAAAGGCCAGCGGCTGCGCGCCCGTCTCCTCGCCGCCCTCGTTGCCCCGGAATTCCATATCCTGCACGCAGACGCGCTCAATGGGTTCAACGCGCCGCCAGGTCATCACACGCCCGGCGTCCAGCGGCCATCCCATCTTATAGTTGACGCGCACATGGCTTTCGTCGATGCGCTCGGTGACGCACAGCAGCTTGTCGATCTCTTTTTCCTCACGGCCCGCGAGGCTGTTGACGCTCACCTGCCACCAGGAATACAGCGGGATGCCGCCCGCGCCGGGCACCTCGAACACATCATACAGCTCGCGCATGGGCTGCGCCAGCGGAAAAGTACGCACGTCATCCCCCGGCACGCCCGTAAAGTGAAACAGCGCGCCGAAGGGATCGTTGTGCTTTGCGTGCTCCACGCCCTGTGCCGTTACTGTGTGGCCGGTGAAATCCAGCGTGACGTGCCCGCGTGTGAACATGTGGCGGCGTGTGAAATTCACATCTGTGCCGAATACGATGCGCGTTACGCTCCCGTCCGCCATCAGCGCGTCCAGCGCGTCGTCCGCCGGGACGTCCGGGCCGAATACGCCGAAGCAGCGCGCATCCACCGTTCCGCTGTGGCACAAAAGCCAGCGGCCCGCGGCGGGCATGCCCGCGGGTGCAAGCACCGTGCCGCCGTTTGGCCCGGCTGTGCTGTTGGGGTCCCAGCGGTACAGCCAGCTGCCGTCGCCGGGTACAAGGCGGCCCAGCACCTGGGCCACGTCGCCCGCATGCAGTGTAGCTGCGGGCAGCTCCAGCAGGCGCGCCGCGGTCTCCACCGTATGGATCATTGTGGTTTTCCCTCTTTCTTTGCCATTGGCCTTTAAAAAAGGCCGGGGGGCTGTTTCCCCCTTGGGAAGCCCCCCGGCCGGGTGCGTACAAAACTTATTGGATGGCTTCGTTCCAGCGGGCCAGAGCCGCTTCCTTGATCTCCGTCAGCTCGGCAAGGCCGATCTTTTCGAGGGAAGCAAGATAGTCCTCCCAGCCGGATTCAATGTCGGTATCACCGACGATAAATTTCGTTGTCATCATCAACACCTGCGTATACAGATCGTTTTCAATGACATTGCCGCGCTCGGATTCCTCGGCGGTAAAGCGCGCGTTCTGGGGATATGCATTCTTGATGTTATAGTACGGAGCCTGCATCTCTGCAACCTGCTCGCACTTCATCTCCATCAGCGGGCTTCCGGCAGGCATCGCATTGAATTCCAGCAGGCCGGGCAGCTCCATGTTCACAGACACCGTTTTGTTGATATCACTGAAGCCGGTGATGGGGTCGATCCAGGAATAGGCCGTCTTGGTATCATCGGTGTATTCCCAATGCTCGCCTTCCCAGCCCACAAATGTCGTCAGGCCGCTGAAGCCTTCCACTGCGTCTTCCTCGGTGGCATAGAACATATCCAGCAGACGGATGGCTGCCACAGGGTCGGAGCATTTGTCGGTGATGAACGCACGGCCCGGATACATGTAAAGCGGCTGTTTGACGACCTTTTCGTCATTGGTGGCGCTGGTGAGCGGCGGCAGGCTGAGCTGCTGCGCGGTGGTGGAGGGGTCCAGCGTGGTGGGGCTGCCGCTGTAAATGCCGCACTGGTCAGCCTTTACCTTAGCCTGCCACTGCTGTGCCGTCTGGGTGGAGAACTCGGGGTCCAGCAGACCTTCGCTGTACAGCTTGTTGGCATATTTCAGGAATTCCTTGTACTCCTCGGTGGCCGGGGCATACACGACCTTGCCTTCGTCGTCCAAGTTAAAGCTCAGGCCGTCGGGCAGGCCCGTAAAGGCCGGAATGAGCAGGTCGCGAATGGTGGTGGTGAGGCCCACGCAGGTGAAGGGGATCTCATCGCTGGGGTCGCCGTTGCCGTTTGCGTCCTGTTCTTTAAAAGCGACCAGCATATCGTACAGCTCATCGGTGGTCTCAGGCACTTTATCAACGCCCACATTTTTCATCCATTCTTCACTGAAAAACGCAGTGTGGCCCTGTACGGTGGCCGTGTGGAACACATACGGCAGGCCGTAGATCTTGCCGTCCATGCTCGTCATGGCCGCTTTGACGTCGGGATATTTTTCCATCATGGCCTTGATGTTGGGCGCGTACTGGTCGATGAGGTCCGTCAGGTCCAGAAAAATCCCCTGCGGGCCGTAGGTCTCCTCGTCGGTAACGGCCATATTGGCGTCGGTCGCACTCTTATCGCGCAGGATGATGTCGCCGTACTCGCCGCCCACCAGCGCAATGTTTTTCTGTTCGGGCCAGGTGCCGGTCTCGGACACTTCAAACTCAAAGTTGATGTTGGTGATCTCGGACAAGCGCTGGAATACTTCCAACTCGCTCCAGTCCGGAGCGCCGGGGTCTTTTGCACCCATGATCTTAAAGGTGATCGGCTCGTTTACAATTGGATACTCACCCACGGGAGTAACGTTGCCCGTCCCCTCCGCCGAAGCGGAGCCGGACGCCGCCGAACCGGATACGGCCGCGCTGGACGACGAACCGCCGCCGCAGGCCGCCAGCATGCTGACGCACAGCACGCCGGACATTGCAAGGGATGCCAGTTTTTTCAGTTTCATATT
Organism: Ruthenibacterium sp.; assembly: GCF_017421385.1. Taxonomy (NCBI): domain Bacteria; kingdom Bacillati; phylum Bacillota; class Clostridia; order Eubacteriales; family Oscillospiraceae; genus Ruthenibacterium; species Ruthenibacterium sp. Next base: position 41,757 of record NZ_JAFOIN010000013.1, read on the forward strand.
GCTTCCTCCTGTTTTAATAATTGTATCACGTGCGGAGCGGCAAGGGAATCATCCCTTTACCGCGCCCACTGTTACACCTTTGACAAAATGCTTCTGCACAAACGGATAAATGCACATGACCGGTACCGAGGCCACAACGATGAGCGCATATTTGATCTGCTCGGCGATGCGCTGTTCCTGCGCCGCCAGCACGCCCGTATCCCCGCCTTGCTGGAGCATCTGGGCGTTAAATTCGCTGCGCATCAGTATCTCGCGCATAACGATCTGCAGCGGCTGCCAGTCTTTGTCGCGCACGTAGATCATCGCCGTAAAATAACCGTTCCAGTGTGTCACCGCAAAGAACAGCGCCATGACGGCTATGATAGCCGTGGAAAGCGGCAGCACGATGCTGAAAAAGAAGCGCGTATTGGAACAACCGTCGATCTCGGCAGCCTCCCGCAGCTCGTTTGGGATATTGGTTTCAAAAAAGCTGCGGCTGATGATGATGTTCGTCATGCTGGTGGCGCCCAGAATGACCATGACCCATGGATTGTTGTACAGCCCCAGGCTTTTCACCGTCAGGAAGGTGGGAATCAGGCCGCCGGAGAAAAACATCGTGAACAGGAACATCAGCGTGAAAAACTTGCGGCCTACAAAATCCCGGCGGGAAAGCGCGTAAGCAGCGGGCAGCGTAACGGCAAGGTTGATGAGCGTCCCGCCTGTGGTATAAATCAGCGTATTGACATAACCGCGCATCACGCCGTCGTCGGCGAACAGGCTCTTATAGCCGTCAAAGGAAATATCCTTGGGCCAGAACCATACCTGGCCTCCGTTGACAAGATCCGGGTTGCTGATAGACGCGATGATGATGAACCACAACGGATACAGACAGATCAGGAACACGCATGCAAGCAGGAAATAGTTGATGAAATTGAATATCTTGTCGCTTCTTGTCTCTTTAATAACCATTGCAGGCGCCTCCTTACCACAAAGATGTTTCGCTGATCTTGCGGGAGACTTTGTTCACCGTCACAAGCAAAATCAAGTTGATGATATTGTTGAACAGGCCCACAGCGGCCGACAGGCTGTACTGGGCGCGTTGAATGCCCAGCTTGTAAACATAAGTGGAGATGACCTCCGACACCGCAGTGTTGCTGTCTGTCTGCATGAGCAGCACCTTTTCAAAGGAAAGGTTCATGATGCCGCCCACGGCCATGATCAGCATGATGACGATGGTGGGCATAATGGCCGGCAGATTGATGTGGATGATACGCTGCAGCCGTGTAGCGCCGTCGATGGTGGCCGCCTCGTGCAGGTCCGGCGAAACGCCCGCCAGCGCGGCGATGTAGATGACCGCGCCGTAACCCGTGGCCTGCCACACGCCGCTCCAAACATACAAATCGTTGAACAGCGCATCTTTCATCAGGAACATCTGCGGCTCCGCTCCAAACAGCGCGCCGATATTGTTGGCAAGACCGTTGTAGGAAAAGAACAGATTGATCATGCCGACGAGCACCACGGTGGACACAAAGTACGGCATATAAGTAATGTTCTGCACAGCCTTTTTGAACCGGGTATTCTTCACCTCGTTGATCATCAGTGCCAGAAGAATGGGCATCGGGAAACTGATGGCGAGATAATACAGAGAAAGCCCGATCGTATTCCGCAGAATCTCCCAGAAATTCACCGAACTGAAAAACGTAATGAAATGCTTGAACAGCGGATCTGCCCATTCACTGCCCAAAAAACCCTTGTTGGCGACAAAATCCTTGAAAGCGATCTGCACACCGTACATCGGTACATAGGCGAAAATCAGGAAATACAAAAATGCCGGCAGAATAAAAAGATACAGCACCTTATTGCGCTTCATCAAAATCCAGTTTACATTTTTACCGGTGGCCGTCCGCCGCCCGGGCATCCGCAGCTGAATTTTCCGGCGTGTCTTTACTTCAGTCTCCATGAGTTGGGTCGTTCCTCCTTTGCTTGTGCCGCCCAGCCTCTTTGCCGGCGCGGCCGTTCCCGCTTTTCTTATATTAGGTTTATATATAAGCTGCGGGGCAGCCTCCGGGCTGTGGCGCGGCCCGAGAGGCGTTCGGCGCGGCGTTCTGTGGTGTTCCCGCCGCGGTTCCTTGCTCTGTTTTCAGCATATCATCCGTCCGGGGCCGGGTAAATTGCCAGAAATTAAGCCCCCGCAATCAAAATTAAAGATACCGCGCAGGCGCGGCAAAACGCCGCGCTATCATTTTTTAAACCGGCTTTCAAAAATTACACTTTTCTCCGCTCCGGGCGGCCTGTAAAATAGAAACCGCATTCTTAAAAAATGTCACTTTACGCCGCAGCCTCGGTCCTGCATAATAAAAGCAGGTCCCGCACCGCGTCCTTTCGCCGGCGGTGCGGGCGGCTGTGGCGGCCTTGCGCGGAAAACGACTTTTCCAAATACAGGAGGAACGACGGAAATGTGGACGGAAGAAAGACTGAACAAAATGCTGACGACGCCGAGCGAGGCGCTGAGCGTGGAGCTGGGAAGGTTGGAGGGAGACATCCTGGTGCTGGGCGCGGGCGGAAAAATGGGGCCGACGCTGTGCGTTCTGGCAAAGAACGCGCTGCGGGCGGCGGGAGTGGAAAAGCGAGTCATCGCGGTGTCGCGCTTCAGCGACCCGCTGGTGGTGGAGCTGCTGCGGGAGAACGGGGTGGAGATGATCAGCGCGGACCTGCTGGCGCCCGGCGCGCTGGACAGCCTGCCGGACGCGGAGAACGTCATCTACATGGCGGGCAAAAAGTTCGGCACGGACGGCAATGAATACGCCACCTGGGCGATGAACACCTGGCTGCCCAGCCGGGTGGCCGAGCGGTACCAAAACAGCCGCATCGTGGTGTTCTCCAGCGGGAACCTGTACCCGAAGGTGGGTGTGCACAGCGGGGGTGCCACGGAGGAGACGCGGACGGAGCCGGTGGGCGAGTACTGCATGTCCTGCCAGGGGCGCGAGCGGATGTTCGAGTACGCGGCAAAGACCTACGGCACGCGGGTGGCGGTGTACCGTTTGAACTACGCGGTGGATCTGCGGTACGGCGTGCTGTACGATATGGCCCACAACATCCTGGAGGGAAAACCCATCAGCATCACCACGCCCAGCTTCAACTGCATCTGGCAGGGGGACGCCAACGAGGCGGCGCTGCGTCTGCTGGGGCATGCCTCGGCGGAGGTGTTCACGCTGAACGTGACGGGGCCGGAGACCGCGGGCGTACAGGAGACGGCGAAAAAGCTGGGCGCGCTGCTGGGCAGAGAGCCCATATTCACAGGGGAGGCGTCGGACACGGCGTATCTGAACAACGCGGGAAAGATGTTCCGGCTGTTCGGCTATCCCACGGTGCCGCTGGAAACGCTGATCGAATGGCAGGCACAGTGGATTTTGGACGGAGGGCGCGCATTGGGCAAGCCCACGCACTTTGAAGAGAGGAAAGGGAGCTATTGAGTATGGGACGGCATGAAGAAGCGCTGAAGATCCTGCACGGGGGCACGGTCATCCCGGCCATCCCGCTGGTTCTGGACGAAAACCGGAAATTCAACGAGGCGGGCCAGCGCACGCTGATCCGGTATTATCTGGACGCTGGGGTGGGCGGGCTGGCAGTGGCGGTGCACACCACGCAGTTCGAGATCCGCAAACCGGAGGTGGGCCTGTTCGAGCCGGTCCTGCGCGTGACGAAAGAGGAGATGGACGCATACGAGGCGCGCACGGGGAAAACGCTGGTGCGCGTGGCGGGCGCGTGCGGTGAAGCGGAGCAGGCGTGCGCGGAGGCGCGCACGGCAAAGGCGCTGGGGTTCGACGCGGTATTGCTAAGCCCGGGCGGGCTGGCGCACCGGACGGAGGAGGAGCTGGTGGAACGCACCCATGCGGTGGCGGCAGAGATGCCCGTGATCGGGTTTTACTTGCAGACGGCCTGCGGCGGGCGGCGGCTGTCGTATGAATACTGGAAGGCCGTGGCGGACACGCCGGGCGTGGTGGCCATCAAATGCGCTTCGTTCAACCGGTACCAGAGCATCGACCTGGTGCGGGGCGTGGCGTACAGCGCACGGCGGGAGGAAATTGCGCTGTACACGGGCAACGACGACAACATCGTGGCGGACCTTTTGACGCCGTACCGGTTCCCGGTGGACGGCAAAGAGGTGGAGCTGCGGTTCGTGGGGGGCCTGCTGGGGCACTGGTCGGTGTGGACGCACAGCGTTGTGAAGCTGTACGAAGAGCTGCGGGAATACCGGGACGGCCGCGACATCCCGGCGGAGCTTCTGGCGCGGGGCGCGGCGGTCACAGACTGCAACGGCGTGTTCTTCGACGTGGCGCACAACTTTGCCGGATGCATCCCGGGGGTCCATGAGGTGCTGCGGCGTCAGGGCCTGATGGCGGGCACGTGGTGCCTGGACCCGGACGAGACCCTCAGCGAGGGGCAGGCCCGGGAGATCGACCGCGTGTATGAGATGTACCCTCATCTCAACGACGACGCGTTCGTTGCGCAGAATCTTGAAACATGGAAAGCGTGAGCGGACTATGAACACAATGACAGACGCGCTCAAGCGCGCGGCGTGCGCCGCCATCGACGCACAGGCACAGCGCCTCACCGCTTTCGGGCGGGATATCCTTGCCCATCCGGAGCTGGGCTATAAGGAAACGCGCACGGCCGGAAAGGTGCTGGAGGCCTTTGCCTCGCTGGGTCTGACGGACGTTACGCGGCCCGCGCGCACAGGCGTGAAAGGCTGGCTTTGGCGCGGCGCGGGGCCGCGGGTGGCCGTTATCGGGGAGCTGGACGCGGTGCTCAGCCCCGGCCATCCGTTTGCGGACAAAGCCACAGGCGCGGCCCACGCCTGCGGGCACAACGCCCAGCTTGCCTCCATGCTGGGCTGCGCTGTGGGCCTGCGGGCCGTGGCGGACAGCCTTGCGGGCAGCGTATGCCTGCTGGCGGCGCCCGCGGAGGAATACGTTGAGATCGGCTGGCGGGCCGGGCTGAGGCGCGCGGGCGAAGTACAGTATCTCGGCGGTAAGCAGCAGCTCATCGCGGAAGGCGCTTTTGACGATATCGACATGGCCATGATGGTGCACAGCGAAACAGACGCCCCGCAGCCTCGCGCGGTGGTTGCGGGCGCGGCGGGCGGCTTTATCGGCAAGGAGCTGCGGTTTCTCGGCAAAGAGGCACACGCGGGCGGCGCGCCCTGGGAAGGCGTCAACGCGCTGAACGCGGCATCCCTTGCCATCGCGGCCATCCATGCCAACCGTGAGACTTTCCGCGACGAGGACCATGTGCGTGTGCATCCTATCATTACAAAGGGCGGGGACCTGGTGAACACCGTGCCCGCAGATGTGCGCATGGAGAGCTACGTGCGTGCCGCCAGCGTGCAGGCCATGCGCACCGCCAACGCCAAAGTGAACCGTGCGGCCCGGGGCGCCGCTTACGCCGTAGGCGCGCGGGTGGAGATCGACGATATGCCGGGTTATCTGCCGCTGGCGCAGAACGCGGCGCTTTCCGAACTGTTCGCGGCCAACGTCCCGGTTTGCGCGCCCGGGCTTGCCGTGGAACGCGGTCTGCCCTTCTGCGGCAGCACGGATATGGGCGACGTGTCCTACCTGCTGCCTGTTATCCAGCCGACGGTGAGCGGCTTTTCCGGCGCGGCGCACAGCAGGGACTTTGCCGTCGCCGATGAAGCGCTCGCCTATCTGGCGCCCGCCAAGCTGATGGCCGCGACGGTCATCGACCTGCTTGCCGGCGGCGCGGCAAAGGGTCGCAGCGTACTGGCGGACGCACCGTGCCGCACGCGGGACGAATATTCCGCGCTGTGGCGGGACATTCTGGCGCAGCCCGGCGAGGGCTGACGGCGGCGCAGCATAAGCGCCGGAAAAAAACATCCGACTGGAGGCCGCTGCATGACAGCTGTATTCCTTCTCTGCACGATCATCCTGTTCGTGCTGCAAACGCTTTCCATGAAGCTGCAGCACGCCGAACATCTGCCCCAGAAGCTTCTGGTGAACTGCGCGTTTTCGCTGCTGGCGGCCGCGGCCATGGGCGCCGGCCGTCTGGCTGTGCCGGACATGTTCACCGTAAGCCCCGCGACGCTGCGGCACGGCATTGCCTTCGGCGTGCTGTTCGCACTGACGATCTTGTTTTACAACCTGGCCATCGCCAGCGGGCCGCTCTCCTACACAACGTTTTATTTTTCCGCCAGCATGCTGGTGCCCGCGTTTGCGGGCGTGCTGCTGTTCGGCGAAGCGCTCACTTTCACGCTTGCCGCAGCCGTGGCGCTGTTCCTGGCCGCGTTCTGGTGCCTGAACGTCGCGCCGGGCGGCGCACAGAGGCCCGAGCCCCGCTGGCTGGCGCTGTGTGCGCTGACCTTTCTGTGCAACGGACTGTGCGCGGTGGTACAGAAGTCCCAGCAAAACGCCACGGGCGGCGCCGAGGCCGCGGGCCTGATGCTGGTGGGCTTCTGCACAGCCGCGGCCTGCTACGCGCTGGCGTATCTGGCGCTGCGGGGCAGGCTGCCCGCGGGCGCGGCGGACGGCACCGCGCTGCTGCGCCAAAACGCTCTTACCGCCGTGCTTCTGGCGGGCGGCTCTGTGGGCGGCAATCTGCTGCTCACCTGGCTGGCCGGGCGCGTGGATGCCAGCTACCTGTTCCCGCTTGTACAGGGCAGCATCATTGTGGGCGTGACGCTGTGCTCCGTGCTGCTGTTCCGGGAAAAACTTTCGGCGCGCGGCAGGTTCGGTATTTTGCTGGGCGTGGCCGCCATCGCCGTGATCAATCTGTAAGGAGGGATTCCGTATGCTGCGCATTGGCATGATCGGCGCGGACAACTTCCACGCCCTCGCTTTTTCCAGGCTCGCCAATCTTCCGCCCGAGGAGGGCGGCAGCGGCTTGCCCGCGCGCGTCACCATGCTGTGGGGCGAGAGCGCCCAGCGCGCCGCCTTCGTGGCAAACGAAGCGCATATCCACACCGTTGTGGACGACCCGGCCCGTATGCTGGGCCAGGTGGACGCCGTGATGGTGGTGCTGCGCCACGGCGCGCAGCACCATGACGCGGCGCTGCCCTTCCTGCGCGCGGGCATCTCCACCTGGGTGGATAAGCCTTTCACCACCGACATCGGCCAGGCCGCCGCTCTGGTGGCCGCCGCGCGGGAGAGCGGCGCGCTGCTGGCGGGCGGCTCCACGTGCAAATACTGCCCGGATGTGCTTTGGCTGCGGGACAAATACCGCGCCATGTGCGCGGATGGCGGCGTGATCTCGGCCGGGCTGAATTTCCCCGGAGAGTTGGACAGCCCTTACGGCGGGCTGTATTTTTACGGCGGCCATACCGCTGAGATATTGACAACCGCCTTCGGGCCGGATATCATCAGTGTGAAGGCCGACGTTACGGCGGGCAATGTCATCGCCGTGTTCAAGTACGCGTCGCTGGGCGTGTGCGTGAATTTCGCCGAGGTGAGCGAGTTTCACGCTGCGCTGTACGGCGCAAAGGAAGTGGCAGTGCACTCCATCGACATTTCCACCATCTACCGGCAGGGGTTCGCAAAATTCGTGCAGGGCGTGCTGACGCGCACCCCGCCCGAGCCCTACGGCACGCTGCTGCGCCCGGTGCAGATTTTAAACGCCCTTGTCGAAGCCGCTCAAACCGGCCGCGAGGCGTTTGTTGCGCCGCCGCTGGAATGAGCGCCGCCCTGCCGCGTTTCCGCGCCCGCCTTCGCCCCGCGCACAGCCGTGCCGGAGCGCTGCGGGCGCCTTTTCTTTTCCGTCTGTCTCCGGCCCGGGCCGGCGCATCCCATTGACAAAGGAGCAATTGTTATGAAATGTGAACGCATCCCTCTCGGCGCTCAGGGCGCGTACCTGGACACCTATTTTCTGGCGGATTCTCCCGAGCTGAAGGCGGGCGCGTGCCGCCCGGCCGTTGTCGTATGTCCGGGCGGCGGCTACGCCTATACCAGCGACCGCGAGGCCGAACCCATCGCGCTGGCCCTGTGCGCCCGCGGCTTCCACGCCTGTGTGCTGCGCTATCCCTGCGCGCCCGCCCGTTTCCCCGCCGCGCTGCGCGCGCTGGCCGAAGCCGTGGCCTGGGTGCGCGCGGGCGCCGCGGAGAACCATGTGGACCCGCGGCAAATCTCCGTATGCGGTTTTTCTGCGGGCGGGCATCTGGCGGGCAGCCTTGGTGTGTTTTGGAACGCACCGTTCCTCGCTGCCGAAACCGGCCTTGCCCCCCAGGACATGCGCCCGGACAAAATGGTGCTTTGCTACCCCGTTATCACCGGCGGAGAATTTGCCCACAAGGGGTCTTTCGACAATCTGCTGGGCGCCGACGCGGACGCCGCCCGCCGCGCGGAGGTATCGCTGGAGCAGCATGTGACGCAGGACACGCCGCCCGCGTTCCTGTGGCACACCTATACCGATCCCGGCGTACCCGTGGAAAACACGATGCTGTTCGCCATGGCCCTGCGCCGTGCGGGCGTACCGTTTGAGTCCCACATATACTCCGTGGGCGGGCACGGGTTGTCCCTTGCCAACGAGCTGACGGAAAACACCGCCGGCGCGGGCGTGCAGGCGGAGTGCACGGGCTGGGTGGATCTGGCCGCCGGCTGGCTGCGCCGCTGACGTACAGCGCCGCGCGCTGCATCAAAAAGCGCGCCGGGACCGGCGCGTCAGGGAGGAAATATTTATGCCGTTCATCAATGTAAAAACCAATATCCCCGTATCCGAAAACGCACAGGAGGCGCTTAAGACACGGCTGGGGCAGGCCATCGAGGCCATTCCCGGCAAAAGCGAGGCCTGGCTGATGGTGGGCGTGGAGCCCGAGTGCGCGCTGTGGTTCCAGGGCACCGACGCCCCCGCCGCGCTGGTGGAGGTATCCGTTTACGGCGGCGCGGAGCCGGACGCCTACGATGCACTGACGGCCCGCGTCTGCGAACTGCTGGACGCCGTGCTGGACATCGACCCCGCGCGGGTATACGTCAAATACGCCGAAACGCCCAACTGGGGCTGGAACGGCGGAAACTTCTGAGCGCGGGGCCGGCAATGAAGAATACGACGCTGTGCTACATCGAACAGGGAAGCCGCTGCCTGATGCTGCACCGCACCAAAAAGGCCAACGACGAAAACGAGGGCAAGTGGATCGGTGTAGGCGGCAAGTGCGAGGAGGGCGAAAGCCCCGAAGACTGCCTGCTGCGCGAGGTGCGGGAGGAAACGGGCCTGATGCTGACGGACTGGCGGTACCGGGGGCTTGTGACGTTCGTGTCGGACGTGTGGCCCACGGAGTATATGCATCTTTTCACCTCGGACGCGTTCGAGGGTACGTTGGCCGGGCCGTGTGTCGAAGGCGAGCTGGCATGGGTGGAAAAGAGCGCGGTGCCGGGCCTGCCGCTTTGGGAGGGCGACCGCATTTTCCTGCGCCTGCTGGCGCAGGAAGTGCCGTTTTTCTCTCTTAAGCTGGTATACCGCGGCAGCACGCTGGTATCGGCATCTCTGAACGGGCGGCCCTGCCCGCCGGAACCGGCCGGTACGCCGTAATCCGGGCGCGGCGCGCTTCAACGATTGAGGGAGGTTTTGTATGAAGGAACAGACGCGGGCCGAGCCCCGCTTTTCCCTGTGCGGCCTGAACTGCGGGCTGTGCCCGATGTACCACATCAGCGAGACGGAGCACTGCACGGGCTGCGGCGGCGCGGGCCGTCCCTCCTGCGCGGTGCAGCGGTGCGCGCGGGAGCACGGCGGCGTGGAATACTGCTTCCAGTGCACGGAATATCCCTGTGCCCGTTACACCAGGGCCGAGCCTTATGACTCCTTCGTGCCCCACCGCAATGTGCAAAGAGATTTTGCCCGGGCGGCCCGGGACGGACTGGACGCATATCGGGCCATGCTGGAGGAAAAGGAGGCGCTCTTGCGCTTTTTGCTGCGGGAATACAACGACGGACGGCGGAAAAGCCTGTTCTGCACGGCCGTCAACCTGCTGGAGCTTGCGGACGTACGGGAAACCGTGTCCCTGCTGCGGCGGCAGACGCCCCCGGACGCCGCCCTCCGGGAAAAGGGCGCGCTGGCCGCGCGGCTGCTGCAGGAGGCCGCGGCGGCAAATGGCATATGTCTGAAGCTGAACCGGAAGAAAAAGTAACGGAGGCCGACGGATGGATATTGCAAAACTGGACCGTTTTATGCAGGCGCGCCCCGCACCGGAGGAGGGCGTGCGGTGGCTTGCGCCATTTGAACCGCCCCTCGTGCTGGAGGGATTTGCCTTTTTCGAGCAGGACGGCGCATACCGCCGCCTGCCGCTGGATTCCGACGCGGTATTTTCCCGCGCCGGGCGAGCCGCCCTCACCGAGCTGGGCACAAATACAGCGGGCGGCTGTATCCGTTTTCGCAGCAGTACGGGACGCGTGCTTGTCCGAGCACGTCTTGCGGCTGCTTGCGCCATGCACCACATGCCCTCCACCGGACAGGGCGGTTTTGACTGCTATCTGCGCAGGCCGGGCGGCGCATGGCGTTACGCCGGGCCCAGTGTGTTCGGCCACGGAGAAACCGCATATACCGCCGCATTGTGGAGCGGAGGGGACCGGGAGGAAAAGGAATTTCTAATTCATTTTCCGCTGTACATGGGCGTGAAAGAGGTATGGGTGGGCGTTGACGCGGACGCCTCTGTGGCCGCGCCCGCGCCCCGTGCCGTAAGCGGCGCGGCCGCCGTCTACGGCACGTCCATCGACCAGGGCGGCTGCGCTTCCCATCCGGGTATGGCTTTCCCCGCCATCCTTGCCCGTGCGCTGGACGTGCAGATCTATAACTTCGGCTTTTCGGGCAACGCATGCCTGGAGCCGGAGATGGCGGACGTACTGGCGCGCGTGCCGGGCCTGCGCCTGCTGCTGGTGGACGCTGAAGCCAATGCCGGGCCGCTTGGCTGTCTGGGCCGTCTGCCCGCTTTCCTGGCGCGGCTGCGCGCGGCATGCCCGCGGCTGCCCATTCTGGTGGTCAGCGCGCCGCTCGGTCCTCTGGAGGCCCAACAGCCGGACCGCGTGGCGCAAAAGGACGCCTGGCGGGCGGCGCAGCGTGACGCTGTGGAGCAGGCACGCGCGGGCGGCGATGCAAATATCGCTTTCCTGGACGGCCGCACGCTCTGGCCGGACGGCGGTGAAGAATATACTGTGGACGGCGTGCATCCCACGGACCTGGGCTTTTATTTCATGGCCCGCGGTCTTCTCCCCGTGCTGCTGCCTTACCTGACAGAAGAATGAATCCCCCCAAAAAAGATGCAGCGCCGTAAAACGATTTACGGGTGCAACCGGCCGGTTGCACCCGTTTTTCTGTATCCTTTATAAAGGTTTTTCTTGAGGGACGCCCTATTCTCCCATATAATAAAACAGGACGGCAAACGACATTTTGGAGGGATAGCATGGACAGACCAATTACAACATTGTTTATGTTAATGTCCGTTGATGGCAAAATAAGCACTGGTGCGACAGACGATTTGGACATAGACAAAGACTTTCCTAAAATTGCGGGGGTTCGTGAAGGGTTGCATCAATATTATGAAATAGAGCAGACGACAGATCTGTGGTCGCTCAATTCTGGCCGCGTCCAAGCTAAACTGGGTGTCAACACAAAAGAAATGCCCGACAAAACACCCGTTTCCTTTGTAATAATTGATAATGATCATTTGAACAAAAATGGCGTACTCTATTTTTGTTCCTTAAATAGTGTCTACACAAGATCAGGTCAAAACAGTACACCAAATAGCAATGCAACGAATTTGCACAGCAGCCAGAAAAGATGTTGTAGTTTTTGCATATCGAGTAGCAATGCCTCGCCAACGTTTCAGGTGCAAAAAAG
>NZ_JAFOIN010000014.1:0-40605 GCF_017421385.1 Ruthenibacterium sp.
CAGGAGAGCAGCTGACCATGCCAAACTTCTAAAGTGCCCGTTTACGGGCGGCAAGTAACGGAACTTTCGCGGCTGGCAGACCGTACTTGCGCGACGTGACGCGCGTGCTAGTATTCTAGGGCTATGCCCGCATATGAAAAACCCCCGGCTTTGCCGGGGGATATTTATTTATAAAGTGAGACACTCTGACAGAAAGATTCCCTTTTATATCTATCTCTATAGCATACTGTGCATCTCTTGCAAGCGTAAGGAAGGTACGTATGCTGTCGAAGCTGTCAAGGTGGCCGATGCTTAACCCGATGACGACGGAGCAGCGGATTGCCGAGCTGCAGACGAGCGTGCGCTATAGCAGAACTTCCGTAAGCAGGGAGCGCGTGATGTCCGATTGGCGGATCGCTATGGCGGAACAAAAGCAACCCAAGCGGCTGGTTGACAGCAATGAATCGCTGCGGCGCAAGAACAAGTACGGAATGATCCGGGACGAACAGGACGCTACCGTGGAATAAATCGGCGGCACGACGGCCGCCGGTGACTGCCGGTGTGCGGCTCTCCCGCAGATGTGTTGACTGGTGACAAAATTTATGACTGTTGGGATTTTTAAGACGTAAAATGCAAATGGACATCCTTTTTTCTGACAGCTGCGTGGCGCATAAATATTGATGGGATAGGAGCGACGTTGCGATACACTATATAAATAGAGCTTAAGAGGAATTTGGATTCGGTCCACACAGCACGCGCCATTTTGCTGTTTCCGCGCAGCCGCCGTAGATCGTTGGAAATAGACATGGGGCGTGAACCTCACGGCTATCTTGACAACTCTCCACGGCACAATGGTTTGCTGCTGCTAGAACTCTGTACGAACCGCCAACAGAGCTGATAAAACAGACCGAGACTGGGTTTTCGCCGCGCGGATTGGCCAGAGGAAAGCCTTATTTTACCGTGTCGCGTATCAGCAGCCTGTTGGGGAAGAATAGATTTTCAATGGGGGTGGATGGATCGGTGATTTTTCGCATCAGAATCTCGCCTGCCGACCGTCCCAGTTCAAACATGGGTACGGTGACGGTGGTGAGCGGCGGGGTGGTGAGTTCAGAAATCTGATAGTTGTTGTGGCCCATCACGGAGAGATCCTCCGGCACACGCATGCCAAGCCCAAGCGCCGCCCGCAGAACGCCGGTGGCCTTGTAGTCGTCAGTGCAGAACACGGCGGTGGGAGGATGGGCCACTGTGAGGAGCGCAGTAACGGTGGACACGGTTTCTGACACCTCGTAGCTGGTAGAGGCAATAAGGGTGTGGTCTATCCGCAGGCCAGCCTCGGTGATGGCCTCAATATAGCCATCGTACCGTTTGCGATTGGCTGCATAGGAGAGTGGTGCATGTACCAGCCCGATTCGGCGGTGGCCTCGCTCCAGCAAAAAGCGCACAGCCTGATAGGCGCTTTGTTTGTCATTGGTAGACACCGTGTTGAACGGCGTCGTGTAAATATCGGGATTATCGGGTGGATATCCGATGAGTACAAAAGGGCAGTCTTCCTCCAGCAGGCGGCTGAGGAGCGGATCATGTACGAAAGAGCCGACCACGATCACACCTTGCACCGCACCCGAGCGAATCAGCTTAATGCAGTGTTCCAACTCCATCGATTGTTTTAGATCCGTAAGTAAAAGAGTACTGTACTCTTGCTTGACCAGCGTGGATGTGATGCCCTGCAGGATAACGAAAAAATCTGGATTAGAGAAAGCCTGGTCCATGGTGCGGCCCATAACCACCGCGATGTTTTTCAGGCTGCGCGCCTCCAAGCTGCGTGCCACGATGTTGGGTGTATAGTTCAGTGCCTTGATCGCCCGCAGCACCTTTTTTCGGATGGGAGGAGAAACGTTGGAGGCGTTGTTGGCCACCCGGGACACCGTAGAAATGGATACCCCGGCCAACCGTGCTACATCCTTGATGGTGGAGGCCATCGCTCATCCTTCTTTCATGCCCACGCAGCGGGCGGATTATAGTGGAATGCAATAGGGGGAAATCAATAAAACGTTTTCTGGAATATATTATAATTTTTTTGTTTCAGAAAAACAATAGATATAAATGAAAAAGATGGATCTAATCCGGATTTCGCAAAATAAATAATCATATTGAATAATTATTTTATACAAATATTGATATATTTACACAAAATGTTGAAGAATATGAAAATAGAAGAAAACAAGAGAAAATAAATGATATAGTTAGATAAATAGATGCAATTTCATTTAAACGCTAAAAACAGGCTTTTGAAAAAACGTTTTCACGATTTATGCTGAAGCTGTCAGAGGCAGACAGCAAACGTCTGTGAGTTTCAACCAGATTGCCGTCCGTCTGCGCCGGGCGGCAAGACAACAGAAATGGAGGAAAAAGATGCACAAACACACAAAGCGTTGGACAGCTTTTGCAATGGCGATGACCCTGATCTTAATGTTGCTCACGGGGTGTGGGGCACAGCCCGCTCCTTCTGTGGTCAGCTCGTCCGCCGCCCCGTCATCCGGTGGAGCGTCCACCGTGGACGGAGAGCAGGTCGTGCGCATGTGGACTTTCCTGGACCCAGAGGCGGACAACGGCCGAAGCAAAGCGCTCAAACAGATGATCGAAACTTTTGAGTCGGAAAACCCCGGCATCAAGATCGTGGTGGAAACGCAAGATTGGGAACAGATGACCCCCAAGTTTTTTGCCGCACATGCGGCGGGCAATGCGCCCGACATCATCTGGTGCATCATGGATGAAATGGGTGCGGCCCTGGACCTGGGGGCGTTGGAACCTTTGGAAAACCTCTTCCTGAAGGATTGGACGGAGGAGGAGATTGCGGATATCGACGACTCATTCTTTAATTTTGGCGTGAGGGACGGCAAGCATTATCAGATTACCCATTCCCGCAACTACATGGCCATGTATTACCGCGCAGACCTCTTTGAGGAAAAAGGGCTGGAAGTGCCCAAAACATGGGATGAATTTATTGAAGTGTGCCAGGCATTGACGGAAGTAGATTCGGAGACTGGTATTCAGCGCTATGGCTTTGGCCAGGCATTTAACGTGGACAAAGTAGATCCACAAATCATGACCAGCCTGCTGCTGGACACGCAGGGCAACTTGTTCACTGACGATGGCAAGGCAAACTGGGCCAATGCCGCAGGCGAGGAAGCGCTTCAGTTCCAATTGGACTGCATCACCAAGTACGGCATCACGCCGGAAGCAGCGGTGAACCTGACTGGTGAAGAGTTGTTCACCGAGTTTGCAGCCGGAAAATACGCCATCATCACAGGCGGTGCCGTGCGTGTGCCCACTGTGCGCGCAGACGTTCCCTTCGAACCCAGCGCTGTGCAGCTGATGCTGTATCCTTCTGCCGACGGCAACGGAAATTCCCCCAGCACCATCAACGGCTGGTGCGTGGGCGTATGGTCCGGCAGCAAGGTCAAAGAGGCCGCCGGGAAATTTGTAGAGGCTATGATGAGCCCTGAATCCGATGAGTTGTGGGTTACTCTGGGCGGTCAGCTGGCCATCCGCAAATCCACGATGGAAAAACTCGGTGATTTCTATGAGGACCCCAACAACCGTTATTTGACCGTTGTGGCAGACGGCATTACAAACGCCGGTTGGCCGCAGCCTACGGATTATCCCGTGAGCTCCTGGAAGAACGACCTTAACCGCGCCGCACAGATGGTGATGGTGGACGGAAGCTCAATTCCGGATGCGCTGGCCAGTGTTGCCAAAGATTTTGACGAGCGCAACGGTGGCTGACGCGCCTGCGGCCCGCAGGCGCCGGACATGAAATAGCAGGCGCGCGGAGCGCCGTGCGGAAAGGCGCCCTTTCCTATACGATGGGCGCCTTTCCTTTATCCGGCGGCCGAGTGCGCGGCCGCGGTGGAAGGAGAGGATATCGTTTGAAGATCAAAAAAACGCTGCGCGATTATCTGGGGCTGTTTCTCACACTGCCTGGGATGTTTCTCATCGTTATGATACTGGTCGTACCGCTTTTCTGCACTGTGTACAGCAGCCTTTTCAAACTGGATCACCTGCAGAATGGGGGATTTGTAGGCTTTAAAAACTACGTGACATTGTTTCAGGATCCGGGCATCTGGGCTTCCTTCGGTATTACGATTTTGGTAACGTTGGTATCGGCAGGCATCTCCATGGTGCTGGGCCTGGTGTTTGCGCTGTGGATCGACCGGCGTACCGGTGCGGTGGCGTATTTGATTCAGCTCATCGGCCTGCTGCCCTGGGTTATCTCCATGATGGTAGGCACAGTACTCTGGCGCTGGATTTTGAACGGAGACACTGGTTTGTTTAACTATTTCCTACGGTGTTTGGGTATTGCGCCGGTCGCTATTTTTGAAAATAAAACAGCTTCGCTCGTCACGCTCATCGTGGTGATGGCATGGCGTACCATCGGCTATTCCATGGTGATGATCTTGGCAGGGCTCAAAGGCGTGGACAAAGGGTTGTTGGAGGCTGCCCGTGTGGATGGCGCCAATACCTGGCAGGCACTTATGCGCATCAAGCTGCCGCTCATTAAAACGCCCATGCTGCTGTCCACCATCGTGCTCACCATGAGCAATTTCAACAATAATACGGTGCCGCTCATCCTGACGGGCGGCGGCCCGGGCACGGCCACCAACGTGATCTCGCTCGAGCTGTACCGCATGGGTTTTACCTACTACAAATTCGGTCTGGCCTCGGCGTTGTCAGTGCTGGTGTTTTTGGTCAATATCGTATTTGTGGTGCTGTATGTGAGGATGATCAAATATGACGTATAAAATTGCAGAAAAAAAGCGTCTTGCGCAGCGCGCCCGGGCCAGCCGGCAGCGCGCCTCGCTGCCAGAGATCGTGCTGCTGCTGATCATGCTTGTGGTGAACTCTACCCCTATTTTGTGGGGGCTGGTTACGTCACTGAAAACACGGCGCGAAATTTTGGTGTATCCCCCGAAGTTTTTCAACTTCACACCCAGCCTGGAGCACTACTTCAACGTGTTTCGCAACGGGTTAGATATAGGTATGCGCAACAGCCTGCTCTATTCGGCATGCACCATTGCTCTGGGCCTGGTGCTGGGCCTGCTGGCCGCCTATGGCTTTGAGCGCTATCATTTCCCATTTAAAAAAATATTGTTTTACATCGTGATCGCAGGCATCCCGCTGTCTATTGGCAGTGCAGCTATGCTGATCCCCAACTATTTGTACATGATGGAGCTCGGCCTTACCAACAAATGGTATACGCTGATTCTGCTGTATACCGCATACAATCTGCCCATGGCGATATGGATCATGAAGGGCGGCATTGAGGCCATTCCTCTGGAAATCGAGGACGCGGCACTCATTGATGGCTGCAGCCGGGCTTATATTATCGGCCGGTTGATTCCGCGTCTGATTCTGCCCTCTATTGCATCTTCAGCACTGTTCCTGTTTATCGGCGCGTGGAACGAGTTTATCACTGCTGCCGTAATGATCGATTCGCCGGAATTGCGTTCCATCCAGTTGGTAATCTATTATTTCCGCGGCTTTTTCGGTACCGACTGGGGCGCGCTGATGGCCTCGGCCATGATTGCGGTGCTGCCTATTCTGGTGGTGTTCTCGTTCCTGGGAAAGCTGATGGTGTCCGGACTTACACAGGGAGCCGTAAAGGGCTGAGGAGGAAAAGTATGCAGAAGAAAACTGCGCAGGCCGTCCGCTGCGACGTAGCGGTGCTGGGCGGCGGCGTGAGCGGAGTAGTCGCGGCACTGGCAGCGGCGCGCCAGGGCGCACACGTGCTGCTTGTGGAGCGGGAGGATTTTCTGGGCGGAGTGCTTGTGTCGGGCCTGGGGACTCTTGGCTTTAAAGACCGCGCGGGCAATACGGTCATAGGCGGTATCGCCCAGGAGATCGTGGACCGTTTGGGCCGAATGCACGGCACGCTGGGGCACAATCCATGTCCCGTTCTAAACAGTCTTACGCCGGTAAACGCTGCGCTGGTGCGGCTGTTGCTGTTTGAAATGTGCGGCGAGGTTGGCGTGCAGATGCTGCTGGGCTGCACGTTTGTGGCGGGCAAGGTATACGGGCACCGGCTGCGCCGTGTGTATGTGCAGGGCCGTGCCAAGCGGTTTGAGGTGGAGGCACAGGTGTTTATCGATGCCACCGGTGACGGCGACCTGTGCGAGAGCATCGGTATTCCCTTTGAGAAGGGAGGCCCCGACGGCGAGTTACAGCCCGCCTCTTTGATCTTCGCCGTGTCGGGGGTGAAGAAAGAAAAACTGCTGGAATATGTGGAGCGCTATCCCTCCGAAGTGGAAACACCGCAGGGATATGAGATGAATGTAGACGCAGCGTTTTTTCGAACGGTGCAGGGATATAACCTGCTGGGGCTGGACGCACTAATTCGCCGCGCACGCGCCAACGGAGACTATGTGGATGTTCCGCGCGACCGCTTTTCGATCATCACGCATCCCAACGACGATACGACCATCATCAACAACACTCGCCTGACAGATTTCGACGGCACGGACCTTTGGCAGCTCAGCCGGGGCACCGGCGAGGCCTGCCGCCAAGTGGAGGAATTGCTCCAGTTCATGCCCAAATACATACCAGGCTATGAACGGTGCGCACTCTCCTTTATTGCACCGGTGCTGGGCGTGCGGGAGACAAGGCGCTTTTTGGGCCGTCGCTGTCTGCAGGAAAAGGATGTGCGCGCAGGGGCAATTCCAAGAGATACGATTGCGCTCTGCGGGTATAACGTGGACATCCATCACGGTCGGGATGAAGGCAGTGAACTATACATTGTGGAGCGTGGATACGGAATCCCCTACGGCTGTATGGTGCCCGGACAAATGGACGGGGTGCTGTTCACAGGGCGGCTGATTTGTGCCGACCGGGTGGCCTATGGTTCCAGCCGGGTTATGGGCACCTGCATGGCGCTAGGGGAGGCCGCGGGCCTGGCGGCGGCGCTGTGTGTACGGCTCAATTGCACTCCGGCACAGGTGCCGGTGGAGAATCTGCGTGCGCTGCTGAAGGAGAACGGAGCCGTATTGACGATACCACAGGAGGTGGCAAGTCATGAAAACGTTGAAAAATCTGCGATATGACGTAGTCTGCGCAGGGGGAGGCGCATCCGGTGTGTTTGCCGCCGTGGCGGCCACCCGAACCGGCGCGCGGGTGCTGCTGTTGGAGAGGACAGGCTTTCTGGGCGGTGCGGCGGCTCTGGGCATGCCTTTGCGCGGGGTGGCGCCGCAGCACACGCCGCTGTTGGACGAATTTCTATGCATCCTTACGGACTTGGGCGGCACGGCGGGCCCGCTGGATGGACCGGAGATCCCGGTGAACGGTGAGACGGTGAAACTGGCGTTCCACCGCTTGTGCCGGGAGAGCGGCGTAGACGTTCTGCTGTACAGCGAGGCCTATGAGGTGCGCCTTTGCGGCGGTGCGGTGCGCGGTCTCACCGCGGTGGGAAAGGATACGCTGTTGGAGGTCGAGGCCCCTGTTGCGATAGACGCCACGGGTGCGGGCGATCTGGCGCGCAGCGCAGGGGCGCTGGAACAGGACCCGCCCCTGGAAGCCTGCGCGGCTCTGACTCTCACTGGGTTGGAAGCCGCCGAGCTCTGGCACCGAAAAAAAAGCGGTGCGGAGCCGGGCTTTGCCAAAGCACGCCCCGGCGCCCGCTACGAGGGGCCTCTGACGGAGGGAGGGCCAGTCTGTACCGTCTATGCCTGTGTGGAACCCAACCGTTTTTTGGTACAGCTACCGCTTGCCTGCAAGGTGGACCCTTCAGACCCTGCTTCACGCACGAGGGCTGCTGTGCAGGCGCATACAAAGGCGCTGGAATTGTTGCGCAGCCTGTGCGCCCGATCAGAGCTTTCCGCTGTGCGGCTATCGAGTGTTTCACCGCAACTGCAGCTTTGTGGTGCGCCGGTGGTGCGCCGCGCGGAAAAAAGCGTATGCGGGCCGGAGCAGGCCGCGGCAGTTACTGCAGGGCGGGACGGAAGGCCGCTGTATTTTGGCGTTTCACATTTGAATGTGCCGCAGCCGGCGGGGTTGCTGGTGTGCGGAGCCCTGGCGGCAGAACACGGGGAACTTGGCTCTGCATTGGCCACAGGCGAGGCGGCCGGAGCCTGTGCGGCATTGGCGGTGCGGCAGGGCGGCGTACCGGGTATGGTAACGGCAGAGCAGGTGCGCCGTACCACGGGCCTGCTGCTGTAAGATGATTTAGCGGGACAAAGCGGCAGAAAACTGTTTTTAAAGAAAGAAGGAGTATCGTACTATGATGAGTTCCAATGTGAAAATGGCCATTATCGGTGCGGGTACATGGGGCAAAAATCATGCTCAAATTTACAATGCGCATCCGTTTGCCGAAACGGTGGCCATCTGTGACGCAAATCTGTCCAAGGCGCAGGCCGTAGCGCAGGAGCTCGGCATTCCCCAAGTGTATCAGGATTATCATGAAATGCTGGAAAAAAGCGGCTGCGATGCGGTGGCGATCGTCACGCCGGATTATCTCCACGCAGAGATGACCATTGCATGCGCCAGAGCAAAAAAGGCGGTGCTTATTGAAAAGCCGCTTGCCACCACGCGGGAGGATGTGCAGCGTATGGTGAACGCTATTGAGGAAAATGGCGTACGCGTCATGGTAGACTTCCACAATCGATGGTCGCCGCCCTTCAACGCAGCTTATACAGCGGTGCGCGCAGGCGAACTGGGCGAGTTGTACAGCGGCTACTTCCGTTTGAACGACATCAAATGGGTGGCTACCGATCTGCTGCCTTGGGCGGCTCAGTCTTCAATTTTATGGTTTTTGGGAAGCCACAGCCTCGACACCCTGCGGTGGATATTTGGCTCCGAGGTGGAGCGAGTTTACTGTGTCAGCCGTTCCGGCGTCCTGAAGGGACTGGGGGTGGACACTGTGGACGAATATCTCACTACGCTGGAATTCAAAAACGGTGCTATCGCCCACATGGAAAATGGATGGATTACCCCCAATGCAAACCCGTGTGTCAACGACATCAAGTGCAATCTGCTGGGCACGAAGGGGATGATCGCCATCGATGCCTCCAACCACAACCTGATACAGAAATATACGGATGAAAAAGTAGAGGTGCCCGATGTTATTGTGCAGAATCATATCTTCGGCCAGCCCAAGGGCTTTGCCTTTGAAAGCATTCGAGGCTTTGTGGATGGATTGTACACCGGAAAAGATTTCCCGCTCACCTTGTACGACGCGGCTAACACCTCGCTGACCATTTTGGCTATTATGGAATCTGCCCGAGCACGCGTCCCTGTGGAAGTATCGGGCCTGTACGAGGTGTAGGATGGAGTATCTGAGATGTGCAGTGGTGGGCTTGGGCACTTTCGGCTCTTTTCACGCACGGGTGTGGAGTGAACTGCCGTACACCCGGCTGGCTGCCGTGTGCGACCGGGACACAGCGCGGGCTGCCGCCTTGGGCGCGCAATACGGCGTACCCTGGTACACCGATCACCGCGCGCTTCTGGCGCAGTGCTCCTGCGAAGCAGTGTCAGTGGCGACGCCGGATCATCTGCACAGACAGGTGGCGGTGGATGCTGCCCGTGCGGGAAAGCATGTTTTGGTAGAAAAGCCGCTTGCGACCAGCCGTGAGGACGTGAACGCCATTGTACAGGCGGCGAAGCAGAACGGCGTGCGCGTGATGTGTGATCTGCACAACCGGGTAAATCCGCCTTTTGCCCTGGCACGCCAGCGAATCGCCGGCGGAGAACTGGGGGAGGTGTGCAGTCTGTATATGCGCATGAACGATGCCTGCAGCGTAGCCACGGAGATGCTCTCGTGGGCCAAAGAATCCTCCATCTTGTGGTTTGTGGGCGTGCATTCGCTGGACCTGCTTTGTTTTTTAAGCGGTTCCCGCCCGCGAAAAGTCTACGCAATGAGCACCCGGGGCGTGCTGGATTCGATGGGCGTTCCCGCAGTGGATTTGTACCAGACTTCCATCGAGATGGAAAACGGAACGATCGCTCAAATGGAGAACGGCTGGATCGTGCCCGACGGTAGCCCAGCACTGATCGATATGAAGTGCACGGTGCTGTGTAGGCGGGGAATGGTGAAGATCAACGGTTCTGACAGTGATTTGCTGCGCGTATACTCGCCGCAGCGCATGGAGACACCCAGCTGCATTGCCCGCCCGGAGATCAACGACCGCGTAGCCGGTTTCGCCGTGGACAATCTGTGCTGTTTCGCACAGGGTCTTCTTGAATCCCGCCCCTTCAACAGTACGCTGCAGGAGGCGGCGGATGTTTGTTTTGCCATTGGAGCGATACACGAATCGGCTCGTCTGCATCGTCCGGTGGAGGTGCAATATTCTTAAGTGAAAAAACAGATCCTTTCGGGACATTTCCGAAACGCTGTTGCTTTTTATAGGTAATTAGAAGAAACGATTACTTCCGGAGGAGAGAAGCCTTTCCTCCAACGCGCGGGCATATTTCATATTGTACAGCATGAGTGCCTCTTACCGACAAGCCCAATCGCAGTGCCGCGCCGTATGCGGCTCTGAGCGCGAAAAAAGCGGGCGCGCTCATATCAGCTACGCTCAAAACTACTGCCCGCTGCTTTGGGATACCCGCAGCACGCTAAAAAGGAGATGCTGGAGGCCCTGCGGTTGGCAGACATGAACGTTTCTGAAGAAGAGATGGAACTGCTCACCGGCTGTAAAAGGCTGGAGGACGGTATCGCTGCACTGACGCGTCACGCCACGACACCGGTGCTGGTGACGCCCAAAGACGCATACTGCTGAGCGGGTGTCAACAGCGGCCTGATGGGTACCTATGGCGTGCGCGTGCATGCCGTAGACACCACGGGCGGCGCGGGCGACGATTTTGGGGTGCCCTACTCTGGCGGCTGAGGGGCCGGGGCACAGCCTTGTTACGCGCTGTACCCGAGGAAGAGAGGGGAACATCACTGCTTTTTCCAATGCGGCAGGCAGGCTCACAACCCAAATGGGGGCGCTTCCAACAATGCTGAATCGCGCTGCCGCTAAGAAGTAGTGTATGGAAGAGCCCAGCGTCCGGCTCTTAAGAGCGTCCGGCCACCGTCGTGGGGCACAGGGCGAGGCTGCACCAACCAAACTTTTGTTGCGCGGCCTCTCCGTATCGAGCAATAAGAAAATCCGTCTGCTGCCCTGACATTGCGGCGGGCCTGCGCGGGACGCGCAGAATTCCCTGTGGGCTCGCTGTAGCATCTTTATAACCGAAGCGTGTTTTCGCCAAAGAAGGAACACTTGTTTCGGCGAATTTGAACTCAATACAGAGAAAGACGGTGTCTAAATGAAAAAAGTTCAGACAAAAACCTGTGATGTGGCGGTGATCGGCGGCGGGCCGGGCGGCCTTCCGGCTGCGATACGCGCTGCGCGAATGGGGAAAAAAACGATTTTGGTGGAGCGAAACAGCTTTCTGGGTGGAACGGCGGCGTCCGGGCTGGGGATTCTGGGATATCTGGACCGGCAGGGCCGTAAGGCACTGGGCGGAATCGCGCAGGAGCTGATCGACCGACTGACGGGATACGGAGGCGCGATTGGTCATTACCCATGCCCGGTACACAACTCGATCACCCCTATTTCGCCGGATTGGTTCAAGATCGTGGCAGTGGAGATGTGCCGCGAGGCGGGCGTGGAGGTTCTATTCAACAGTGAACTGCTGGATGCGACGATAGAGAATGGGCGCGTGGTGTGCGCCGAGGTATACGGCAAGTGCACCCGAACGCTCATCGAGGCGAAGGTGTACATCGACGGCACCGGCGACGGCGATCTGGCATATATGGCGGGAGCACGGTATATGTCGGGCCAGGATGGCACGGGAATTATGCAGCCGTGCACACTGATGTTTACGGTAACAAATTATAATTTGGAAAAATTTTTAGATTTTGCTGAGCAGAGTCCGGAGAATTTTGGAATCAAGGAGGATTATGCAAAAGGGTACGACCCGACGTTTTTTCGTGCAAGCAGAGGCCACTGCTTCATCGGGATGGATGAACTGATCAAAAAAGCGAAGGCGAAAGGCGATTTTCATGTCCCGCGCAACCAGTTTATCCACATCACCACCCCTGTGGACGGAATGCTGGCCATCAACACGTCGCGCATTATTGAGATCGACGCTTCCGACCCGTATCAACTGTCAAAAGGGCTGGAGGAAGGCTATTTGCAGGTCCGAGAGCTGATGGCGTTCATGAACAAATATCTGCCCGGCTTTGAGCAGGCCCAGCTGGCCGGTATCTCACCCACTCTGGGCGTGCGAGAAACAAGGCACTTTGTCGGCGTAAAGCGCTTGACGCACGAGACGATGTATGCGCCGGAGACAAAGAGGGAGGCCGTCGCTCAGTCAGCATACAATATTGATATTCACAGCGGCGTGAAAGATCACATTGACCTCACTCCGGTGGCAGAGCCATTTGGAATCCCCTACGGCTGCCTTGTGCCCGAAAGCCTGAACGGCCTGCTGTTGAGCGGACGCACGATCAGCGTGGACACACAGGTGTTTGCCTCGGCGCGGGTGATGGGACCGTGTATCGCTGTGGGTGAAGCGGCCGGTACGGCCGCGGCAATGAGCGTCGATAAGGGAATTGAGCTGCGCGACGTGGATGTGGACGCCCTGCGGGCCACGCTGCGGGAGAATGGAAATCTGTTCTGAGCGGCATGAAACAGGATCGGCCTCAAAAAACAAGAACCAAAAATTTCAACGCAAAAACGGAAACGGATTCGTTCTGATCCGGAGTACTCATTTCGGAGTGGGTATCTGTTTCGTAACAGTCATACAAATCAGAACCGGCTGCAATTTGAATTTAGACTGTTTAAATTCAAATTGCAGCCGGTTTTTTCTGCGATTTTAGACTTTTGGATTCCCTGCCGCTGCGCTTGCGGTTCAGCCGGGAAGAAGAATTTCAATGGCTGCGCCTGTCCAGACAAGGCTTGGTTCCACAGATGCGCCGGGGGTGAGAGGTTGGGCCGGAGGGAGGGCTTCACCGTGCCACGGGTTTAGGATGAGCGGCTCCCTATCACAGCTCTTTTTCATCAGAACATAATGAAGTTTGTTTACAGGCGCGCCATTTTCCAGCATTTGACACACCAGGATGGCGTATTCTGCCGCCTGTTCCACGTCCAGCGCGGCTTCACAGAGCATCCCCAACATCTTCATTTGTGCGACTTCCTGCTTGGCGGCCGCGCTCAGTACGCCGAACATTTGCCGGATCAGCGGGTTTTCCCCGAGATGGAATACTGGTTTTGCGCCCTGCTTTGCCAAGCGGCGCATCATAAGCATGGGGTTGGAATAGCTTTCAAAGCCTGGCATCGCGCAGCCAAAGACGATGTCGTTATACAGAGCAGATATGTATGCCCTGTCGGCGGCTTCAGCTTTGGCGTGCCCGGAAACCTCCCATTCGTAATAAGCCAAGGTGAAAGCTCCGCAGGAGTTTCCATCCGCTTTGCCTTGTGTGATATATTTGCACATAGTATCCACCTTCGTTTCGATGATTTACGGGCAGCGGACCCGTTTTTCTTATTATAACATGGACACTGCATGGCAGCCACAAAAAATCAGGACAAACAGTTTTGAGGGCTCAACAGTTTCCGGGAACATCAGCAGGCGAAGCTGCGTCTCCGGCGGATACCATAAAGCGCTCCGGCAGGTTTTGTGGAAAATATGGTCTATAGCGTTATTGGCCGTTTACAGGTTTTCTGGTCAAGAACTCAAAATATTTTACATTTTGTACGTTATTGAAAAAAGATGTAAAAAAAGTTATGCTGAAAATCGGAAGGCGCGCACTGTAAAAGGGAGGGGCGCAAATACAGTGCTGTGGCTGTAAGCTGGTTTTTCGATTAAAGCACTCTTGAGAGCCGGCGTGCGGCGGAACCGTAGACAACAAAACAACGAAGAGAGGGAAAAATATGTATCGCGTATCCAATTTTACCGACAATGATGACGTTAAAACACTTGATCAAAAAGGGCCCTTCACCGTTATTGAATACCAAAGGGACCTGAGCGTGACGCCGGGTTCGGCTGTCACGGCTTTTTACTGTGCTCAGATGAACGTAAAAAAGCGGCAGGTCATATGTGATTTGAATCATGCGAATATTACCATCCAGGCCGGGGCCATGCAGTGGATGCTGGGCAATGTCAGCGCGACCACAGGAATCAAAGGCGTTGGGGACCTTTTCGGAAAAGCTGTACGGGGCAAGGTAACGGGGGAATCTGCGATCAAGCCGGAATATACCGGCAGCGGTATGCTTGTTTTGGAACCTACCTATAAGCATCTCCTGCTGATGGATGCGGCCGATTGGGGCGGCTCTGTGGTGCTGGACGACGGCTTGTTTCTTGCCTGTGACTCAAGCCTCAAACACAAAGCAGTCATGCGCTCAAATTTCTCCTCGGCGGTCGCCGGCGGCGAAGGGCTGTTTAATCTGAGCTTGAACGGCAGTGGTGCGTTTTGCATCGAGGCAGAGTGCCCCAAGGAAGAATTGGTAGAGATCATATTGGAAAATGATGTGTTGAAGATCGACGGGAACTACGCGATCGCCTGGAGCGCGGGCCTTGAATTTACGGTGGAGCGGTCTGGTAAGAGCCTGATCGGTTCAGCGGCTTCCGGGGAGGGGCTTGTAAATGTGTACCGTGGTACGGGCAAGGTGCTGATGATGCCTACCGCAAAAATGCCGAATATTTGATTGAGGCATTTCCCGACGGCGCCCGGCAACAGTCCGCCGGTGTAATTGTAAAAAGCGGCAGGTTATCCGCTGAAGGCTGTCCGCCGCTTTTGCCGCGCGGTTATGGGGTCGGGCGGGCTCTTTTGCTTGGCGCCTGCGCCGGTGTACAGACTGCGTATCCATTCCCGGCGCGGCTGTTTACGAACCCGGAGGGCAAAAGGACGATGCCGGAAAGTTGGAGTTTTTTGTCGGATACCGTTGAATTTTAATTCATATTTTGGTATGCTATTACAGGAATTCAAAGTGTTTTCCTGAAAATGCATATAATGCTCTGATAGGGAGAGCAGTTTCTACACCCAGCCGTAAACCGGGTACTATGTCATCCATAGATGGACTATGCTCCGGCGGGGCGTGGTGCTGTAGCTGTGGTCGTCATGCTTTGCGGCAGGCGGCCGTATTTTTTTGCATTTATTGAACAGGGCAGGAGGTTGTTTTATGCTGCATTCCATCACCGATGTACACGCACATTACGATGAAGCCGTCTTCGACACAGACCGCGGCGAGGTGCTGCGTACCTTGCGCGAAGCGGGCGTGTGCGCCATTGTCAATTCGGGCTCGAGCGTGCCGTCCTCCCGGCGCTCACTGGACCTGGCGAAACGGTTCGAGGGAGTATATGCCAGTGTAGGCGTATTTCCGTTGGAGGCCTACAACGTGCCGTCCGGCTGGTTGGAGCAGATCTCCGATATGGCGGAGGAGGACGGGTGTGTGGCCGTTGGAGAGATCGGACTGGATTACCATTTGGAGGATGGCGCAGGTCCCACATACGCGCAGCGGGAGACGCAAAAAAATGTATTTCGTGCCCAGCTGGAGCTGGCGCGCCGGAAGGGAATGCCTGTGGTCATCCACGACCGGGATGCGGATGAGGACGTCATCCGGCTGTTGGCGGAACTTCCATGCCCCGGGATGATCCACCGTTTTTTCAGCCGTGCCGAATATGGCTTTCAGCTTCTGGAAATGGGCCTTTCGCTGGGAATCGGCCCGGCTGTCACTTATTCCAATGCGGGAGAGCTGGTCCAGGTGGTGCGGCAGATGCCGTTGGAGCGGCTGTTGCTGGAAACGGACGCTCCGTTTTTACCCAGCGCCCGCTTTGAAGGCAAACGGGCGACTTCGGATATGATTGCGGACGTATGTGAAGTTGTCGCACAGATACGCGGAGACGTTACCCCGCAGGAGGTGGCTTTGGCTGCGCGTGAAAACGCCCGCCGGATGTTTGGCATCTGATCGTTTTGTATCGGGTACCGGCGCGGCCGCGCCGGTTCAGGATAAATAAAACAACTGAGAAACTGGAGGAATCTGTATGAAAACCAAGCTGGACAAGTACTTTCGTATCTCCCAGCGAGGCTCCACCATCGGCACGGAGCTGATCGGCGGCGCCACGACCTTTGCCACCATGGCCTATATTTTGGCCTACATGACCGGGGCGATGTCCGCGGTGCCGGGCATTGACCTGACGGGTGTGCTGCTGTGCACCGCGCTTATCACGGCCATTTCCTGCATCGCCATGGGCCTGGTCGCCAACGCGCCCATCGCGTTGGCGCCTGTTCTTGTTATCCCGAACCTGGTGGCCGGGATGGTGGCCAGCGGCGAGGCTACTTACGGCCAGGCGTTTGGCACGGTGGCAATTTCCGGCATCGTCTTTTTGCTGATCTCTGTTTTCAAACTGCGCGACCTGTTTGCACGGAGTCTGCCCAAAAACATCAAGATCGGTATCGGCGGCGCGGTGGGCCTGCTGATTGCCAGCATTGGCCTGAATACCAGCGGCCTGGCCGCTGCGGGTGAGGATGGCAGCTTCATCAATTTCAGCGATAAAAGCGTGCAGCTGGGGCTGATCGGTTTGGCCATCGCCCTGCTGCTGACGTATCTCAAAATCACGGTCAACGGCCGCACCTATAAAATCAAGGGCGCGCTGCTGATCTCTATTGTTCTTACAACGATCATCGGTATCCCCATGGGCGTTACGGTATTGCCCGAAAATATCTTCACCCGTGGTGCGCTGGCATCCATCGGCAATGTGGCGTTCCAGGTGGATATTCTCGGCGCCCTCAAACTGAGTTTTGTTCCGTTCATCATCATGCTGCTGATTAACGATTTCTTCGGCACATTGGGCACGGGCCTCGCCATGGCGGGCAAAGCGGGGCTGCTGGATGAGGACGGGAATTTCCCGGCCTTCGGCAAGGTGTTCCTGGTGGACTCCAGCGCTACCATCCTGGGAAGCCTGTTCGGCATCACCACCGTGAGCTGCTTTGCGGAGAGCGCCGCCGGGGTTGAGAGCGGCAGCCGCACGGGCCTTTCCAACCTGAGCACCGCGTTTTTCTTCCTGCTGTGCATGCTGTTCAGCCCATTGTTCCTCATGATTCCCGGCGCGGCAACCGGCAGCGCGCTGATCGTGGTGGGCATCTCCATGCTGGAAACACTGCGCGACGTAGACTTTTCGGGCTCTGAATTTTTGCCTGTGGCCGTCATGCTTCTGGTGACTGCCTATAAAGGCGACTATGTCGCGGGCATCGCGCTGGGCATGTTCACTTATCTGGTGGTCAGCGTCATCCGCGCGCTTGTAAACCGCGATGCGAAGTACGTCCCGCAGTGGCCCGCCTGGGTGCTTGGCGTGCTTATGGTACTGTATTTTATTTTCTGATCACTGCAAGAAATCGAGGCGTTGGCTATGAAAAATCTGCATCAACAGGTATTGGAGCTTCTGCCGCAGTGCATCGAGGACAGACGCTGGCTGCACCGGCATGCCGAGCTGTCCTTCCGGGAATACAAGACAGCGGATTATCTGGAGCAGGCGCTGTGCGAACTGGAAGGGCTGGAACTCAGCCGTCCTACGCCCACCAGTGTGATGGCGGTACTGCGCACCGGAAGGCCCGGCCGCTGCCTCGCCATTCGTGCGGACATCGACGCGCTGCCCATCCGCGAGGAAAACGAGCTGGATTATCGCTCCTGCAATGAAGGCGTGATGCACGCCTGCGGCCATGACGGGCATGCGGCTATCCTGCTGAATTCCGTGCGGCTGCTGTGCCGCCGGCGGGAGGAGCTGTGCGGGGAACTGCGCTTTATTTTTCAGCATGCGGAGGAGACCCCTCCCGGCGGTGCGGTGGAAGTCATCCGCGCCGGCGTGCTGAAGGGTGTGGACGAGGTGTTCGGTCTGCATCTCACAAGCACGCTGCCCACGGGCAGCTTCGGCGTGTGCAGCGGCGTTCTCACCTCGGCCACGGACCGTTTTGAGATCGAGATCACCGGCCGCGGCGGACATTCCAGCATGCCGCAGGAATGCATAGACCCTATTGTGACCGGCGCACAAATCATCCTTGCGCTGCAGACCGTGCTTTCCCGTTCGCTTCGGCCCAGCGACCCGGCGGTGCTCTCGGTATGCCAGGCCCATTCCGGCTCGGCCTACAATATTATACCCGGCAGCATGCATTTGACCGGCTCGGTGCGCAGCTACGATGAGCGGGTGCGCGCCACTGCCGAGCGGCGTATCCGCGAGATCAGCGAAGGCATTGCCGCCTCGGCAGGGGCGGATGTGCAGGTGGAATATGTGCGCGGGTACGATTCCATCCGCAACGATCCGGCGCTGACCGGCTGGGCGCGAAATATGATTGCGCAAACCTTTGGCACGCAGGCGGTGCATGAGCTTTCACCGATCGCGCCGGGAGACGATTTTTGCTATTACGACCAGGTGTGCCCGGGTTTTTTCCTTGAGCTGGGCGCGGCAAACCCGGAAAAGGGAAGCGATGCTCCCCATCATAATGCCCGGTATCGCTTGGACGAAGACGCGCTGGCTTACGGCATGGAGTATACAGTCGCTCTGCTGAGCGGCCGATGCTGTTTACAGGCGCTCTGAGGCTTTGAAAAAATGAGTGCGTTTCCCAAACGGGAAACGCACTTTTTCGTATGGGGAGCAACGCCGGAGACAGATGCTTTTGCCTTAGCTGAATGGCTTGGGCGCAGCTTTTGTACCGGCTCACTCCGGAAGGGGGGATGTCTGCTTTTTTCGCATGCGGTTGCGCATTTCGCGCGGGCTTTCGCCCGTCAGCTTGCGAAACTGGCGATTGAAGCTGGACAGGGACATATAGCCCACTTGGTGGCATATTTCCAGTATCGATTTATTCTCGGCGGAAAGCATTACCGTTGCCGCTCCGATGCGGACGCGGTGGATATAATCGGAAGGCGCGCATTCCAATGCGCTGTAAAATTTTCGACGCAGGGTCGATACGCTCATATTGCAGAGCTGTGCCAGCGTTTCGATCGGGCAAGGCTCGGCATAATGGTTGGAAACATAGGTCACTGCAGGTGAGACTTCGGCAAGACGCCAAGGGGCAACCTGGCGGTGGTCGGAGAGACGTGCATGCTTGTATAGAATGCTTCTCACCAGCCACTCTGCGCATTGGCGGCTGCCGGGCCTTTTGGCCTGCAATTCATCCACCATCATCTGAACGAGTGTCAGGATATCGCGGCCCTCGGCAGTGGAGTCATCCAGTATGGGGGCGCCGATATGTCCCGCCGTAAGGGATTCGTCATCTTTGGCGCTGAGAATGCATTCATCGACATTGATAAAATACCATTTTGCGGGCTTATCGGGATTGCTCTGGGCGATATGGATCTGCCCCTGGTAGATGACCGAGGCACAGGGAGCCTGAAATGGGATGACCTTATCCTCCACAAAAAATATCCCGCTGCCTTCCGTGCACCAGCCCAGTTCAAGTTCGTTGTGATAATGCAAATACCTTGCGTGGGTGTCCATTTTGCCGGGGGAATTCTGCGGCCATAAAAAGAATGGATCGCCTTTTTCAAAAACGGTATGTTCGTACAGAACTTTTAACTTGTCTGCGATGCTTTCTGTGCAGCTTGATTGAATCTGCATAATTTTGCCTCCATTTTGCGTGGATTTGCCTCATCAGCTATTGTATACTGAATTTGCTGGGATGGCAATGAATTTGAAAAGATACCGCTCAAGGCTGAAAAAATTACCTTTTTGTCGGAAAAATCCATTTCGCCAAACGGGTGAGGACGGGGAAGCGGGAGAGGAGCCGCAGTGCGGCACGAATGTTTTCGCATCCGGCGGAGTACATATCTAGGGCCGGAGACCAAAAAATGTTTGCTCGGCTGCGAAAAGCACGACCCTCAAAATTGATTCGGCGAAAGCCGGATTCAAATATAAAATGGAGGTTGAGTTTCATGAAAAAAAGGTCGATCAAAAAAGTGTTGGCCCTGGGCCTCGCCGGTGCAATGCTCTGCGGCATGCTGACAGCCTGCGGCGGTGCCAACGGCAGTTCTTCCGCACCGTCTGCTTCGTCAGAGGGACAGGCAGAGCCTGCAGCTCCCGAAACAGAGAAGGAGAAGGTCGTGCTTTGGCATCTGTGGACCGGTGTAGAAGCCGGATACTTGGATGACGCTGTGGCGGCTTACAACGCGCAGAGCGATAAATATTATGTGGAGGCCCTCTCCGTACCGGATTCTCAGAAAATCATGGTAGCGATTCAATCCGGCGACGGACCCGACATTACGGATGACTTTACAAACAACATCGGCGCGTATGCTTCGAAAGGCATCATGCTCCCGCTGGATGACTATATTGCCAAGAACAATACCGACTTGTCCGACATCATTCCCTCCACGCTGGAAGCCTGCAAATATGAGGGGAAAACCTACGCGCTGCCCGCCGGCATGAACCTGATGGCGCTGTTTTACAATAAAACGCTGCTGGCTGAAGCAGGTTATACCGAGCCGCCCAAAACAATGGAAGAAATGTATGAGATGGCTGTCAACACCACAAAGCTCAATCCGGATGGAACGATTGACGTGATGGGCTATCCGGATTTTCCCTCTGTTTATTATACAGACAACTTTGCGGCGGCGCTGGGCGGCGGCTGGTACGATGAAAACGGAAAGCCTGCGTCGCCCGACAACGAAGGCAACCTCATGGCTTTGAAATATGCGGTGATGTACCGTGAGAAATTCGGCGTTGAAAACGTAGCCAAATTTGGTTCCGCAGGCAAATATCTGGACCCCACCGACCCCTTCTTGGCTGGAAAGCAGACCTTCCGCGTGGACGGAAACTGGCTTGGCGCCAACATCAACGATACCTTTAAGGTGGATGTGGATTACGGCTGCACATTCATTCCTTATCCGGAAGGCCATGAAGAGCTGAAAGGACGCGGCATTGCCAGCTCGTCCATGTTCTATATCCCCAGCAACAGCAAAAACCCGGACGGCGCCTATGATTTCCTCACCTTCATCTGCGGCCCGGAGGGAACGATGCTTCAGAGCGTGTCCCACGGCGGATTCCCTTCGCTGTTGTCACAGCTGGAGAGCGACGAGTTTGTAAACGGCAGCTACAACAGCGACGTGTTCGCCGAATTGGCCGCCAGCCCAAATCTGTTTGCCCTGCCCAACGTGCCGCAGAGCACCGAGTACAATACGATCATCAAGGAAGAGGTAGAGCTTGCGCTCAATCTCAAGCAGACTCCGGAGCAGGCGCTGCAAAACATCTATGATAAGGGCTCTGAACTGTTCAAGTAGTGGTGCGCATATATTTGCTGTTTGTTAACAGGTTCGTTCTGTAGGAACGAATGCACAGTTAACTGTTCGTAAAGGGGCCTTGCATGTAAAGGCCCCTTTACACATGTTATATTGCATAGCTTCTTGAAAGGTGGATATCATCATGCTTCAACACAGGGCCATCAAAAGCAGAGCTTCAAAACGTAGAAATCATACAGCGGCGGGTATTTTATTCGCGCTGCCCTGGATCATTGGTTTTTTGGCGTTCAGCCTGTATCCCATCATCATGTCGGTGTATTACAGCCTGACAGACTTCAACATGTTCCAAACGCCGAAATTTGTAGGGTTTGAAAATTATTCGGCGCTGTTTCAGGATGAAAAATTTTATAAAAGCCTGGGCAATACGCTGTATATGACGGTTCTGGGCACGCCGCTGTGCCTCGTGGCAGGCCTGCTTCTGGCGGTGCTTCTGAACCAGAAGGTGCGTGCCATGCCCATTTTCCGAACGTTCTTTTATCTTCCCAGCATCGTGCCGCTTGTCGCATCCTCCATGCTGTGGCTGTGGATTTTGAACCCGCAGTACGGCCTTTTGAACAACATCCTGCAGAAACTGGGGCTGTACCAGCCCAACTGGCTGACCGACCCGCGTTTTACGAAACCTGCGCTGCTGATCATGGGCGTGTGGGGTGTCGGCAGTATTATGATCATCTTTCTGGCGGCGCTGCAGGACGTGCCCCGCACTTTGTATGAGGCTGCCGAGATCGATGGCGCAAATGCTTTGAAGCGCTTTTTTTACATCACTCTGCCCGGAATTTCTCCTGCGATCTTTTTCCAGCTGATCATGGGGATCATCAACAATTTTCAGTATTTCACACAAGCATATCTGATGATCGGAAGTTCCACGGGCGGCGGTCTGAACGTGGTCAGCGGCGGCGCTGAAAATTCCCTGCTGTTTTATGCGCTGTATCTGTATCAGAACGCATTCAACCTTTTCAAAATGGGCAAAGCGTCCGCGATGGCCTGGATCTTGTTTGTTGTTGTGGCCGTTGTGACTGCAGTCGTTTTTAAAACGCAGGATAGGTGGGTGAGCTACGGTGAAGAATAATGCTTCTCTCGCGCGTGCGAACAAAAACATCAGGCGGCGCAAGCTGTGCGGAAAGGCGGTCACGGTATTTCTGCTTGTGGCGCTGTCCGTCGTCTTTCTGGTACCGTTTGCATGGATGCTGCTTACTTCGCTGAAGTCCATGGAAGAGGTTTATCAGCGTACTATTTTTCCGACAAAGCTGCACTTCGACAATTATATTCTGGCTGTTACGCAGATACCGTTCCTTCGCTATGCGTGGAATACCATCGTCATCACCGCACTGTGCGTTGTGGGAACCGTGATATCCTCCGCGATGGTGGCCTATTCCATGTCGAAGGTGCGGTGGAACGGGAAAAAATATTTGTTCCCGATCATCGTGGCCACGATGATGATCCCATATCAGGTCACTTTGATCCCGCTGTATATGATATGGAACAAGCTGGGGCTGATCGGCAGCATCGCGCCCCTGGTGGTGCCCGCGTTTTTCGGCGGCGCATACTACATTTTTCTGCTTCGCCAGTTCTTTAAGAGCATCCCGGATTCCCTGCTGGAAGCCGCGGAGATCGACGGCGCCGGAGAGGTGCGCATTTTTGCACAGATCATGCTGCCTTTGTGCAAACCTGCAATGGCAAGTGTCGCTATTTTCACTTTCATCAACACATGGTCCGATTTTATGGGTCCTATGCTGTATCTGAACCGTCAGGAAAGCTACACGCTTTCCATTGGCCTGCAGGCTTTTTTGCAGCAGCACTATGTGCAGTGGGGCATTCTGATGGCGGCTTCTGCTATTTTTACGATCCCGATGATCGTCCTGTTTTTCTTTGCACAAAAATACTTTATCGAAGGCATCACGGTAACGGGTGTAAAGGGCTGATGCCGGAAAGGGTGCTTTTATGAATCGGATATTGTATGTTCCGCTGGACGAACGTGCCTGTAATTATGAATTCCCCGCGCTTCTGGCAGGCATGACAGAGGACGTCGCTCTGGTGGAACCGCCCGTCGGCTGGATGGGCTTCAAAAAAAAGCCGGCGGATATCGACGCGCTCTGGGCCTGGCTTTTCGAGAATGCGGGGCAATGCAGCCACGCCATCCTTTCCGTGGATACGCTGGTTTACGGCAATATCATCAATTCCCGAACGCATCACCGCCCCCTGGAGGCATGCATAGAAACGCTCTCCCGGTTCACCGAACTGAAGCGGAAAAACCCGGAGCTTTCCATTCATGCGTTCAATCTGGTGGCGCGGGTGGCGGCATATGACAGCGCCGCGGAGGACCCGGATTACTGGGCGTCATACGGAAGAAAAATATGGCGTTATGCATGCCTGACGGACAAGGCCGAGCGGGGAGAGGCGGATGAGGCGGAGCGCGGGGAATGCGCCGCGCTCCGGCGCGAGATACCGGACGGCGTTCTGGACGATTTTCTGGCGCGCCGCGCGGTGGACCGGGCGGTCAACCTTGCGTGTGTGGACCTGGTGCGGGACGGTGTATTCGATGTGCTTACCGTCCCAAAGGACGATACCGCCGAGTACGGGTATGCGGCGCTGGACCAGATGGCCATTGCAAAGAGAGTGCGCGAGCTTCGGCTGCCGGACCGCGTCTTCGTATATCCGGGGGCCGACGAGGTGGGAAGCGTGCTGTTTGCCCGTGTTTTCAACCAGATCAAAAACTACCGCCCGCGCATTTACGTAAGATATTCCTCCGTGTACGGCCCGTTTATTGTGCCGCGCTATGAGGACCGGCCGCTGCAGGAGGGAATAAAAGCGCAGATCACCTCTCTGGGAGGCGTAGTTTTGGATGCGCCCGGTGATTCCGACTGCATGCTGGCTGTAAACAGCCCGGGAAAGCATATGATTGAATCCGTCGAGCAATATACAAAGGACCTCACCTTTTCCACGCATCTGAATTTGAATGAGCTTTTCCGTTATATGCGCTATTATCATGAGGAATACGGCCGTCCGGTGGGCCTGGCGGAGGTATCGGTAGCCAATGGATGCGAAAACGACTGCATGGAATTGGGACTGCTGACCGGAACCTATGATTACCTGACCGCTGTGGGAGGCTGGAACACCGCGCAGAATACCATTGGCGTCGTGCTGGCGCAGCTTGTGATCGCGAGCTATTACAATGGCTTTTGCGGCAGGCCGGAGCAGCTCCGGCGGTCGGAGGAGTTCATGGCGAGCCGTCTTGCCAGCGACTGGCTGTATCAATCCAATGTGCTGCACAGGTACCTTGCGGAGACTGCGGGCACGGTAGACCCTTATGCGCTAGGGCGGCATTACGGGGATGCGGCGGAATATTTCAGGCATGGGCTGCAAGCGCTTCTGGACGAGAAGTTTACGGCCGGGATACGCGGCCGCCGTCCCATTGTGGACACGCTGCAATTCCAGTGGGACGGAATCTTTTACATCCGGCTGCATGTCCGGCTGGAAGAAGTGCTCCGCGCAGAAGGTACTAAGGAAAAGA
Source organism: Ruthenibacterium sp. (assembly GCF_017421385.1). Lineage (NCBI taxonomy): Bacteria > Bacillati > Bacillota > Clostridia > Eubacteriales > Oscillospiraceae > Ruthenibacterium > Ruthenibacterium sp. The sequence goes on from NZ_JAFOIN010000014.1 coordinate 24,745, forward strand.
CAGATACAGGAGAATGACGCATGATCACGAAAGCCGCTTTGCTTGAGGACCTGGACCGTGCGGGTATAGACCCGCACGGCATGCTGCTGTGCCATTTTTCAATGAAAAAGATCGGCCCCGTGGAAAACGGCGCCGACACGGTGCTGGACGCTTTGATGGAATACATGAAAAATGGATTGCTGATCGTTCCCTGTCACACCTGGAGCAATGTCAACGATGAAAACCCCGTGTTTGACGTGCGGGAAACAAAGCCCTGCGTCGGGCTTCTGCCGGATCTGTTCCGGCGGCGGAAGGGCGTGGTGCGGACGCTGCACCCCACGCATTCGCTGTGCGTTTACGGGCCCCGGGCACAGGCGTTTGCAGAAGGGCAGGAGCGGTTCGATACGCCCTGTGCGCCCGGCTCCTGTTACGGCGAGCTGCTGCGGCAAAACGCGCAGGTGATGATGGTGGGGGTCACGTTTGCCTGCAACACCAGCGTACACTGCATCGAGGAGATCGCAAACGTGCCCGGCCGCCTTACAGCAGAGCATCATCCGCTGTTTGTGCGCGATCAAAGCGGGCGGTTGCTTTCCGTGCCGTCCCGCCGCCATCAAAACGCCAATTCGGACCATTACGTCAAGCTTGAACCGGTGATGTTTCACAGGAATATACTGCGGCGCGTCCCGTTCGGCAATGCCGAATGCCTTTTGTTCCGCGGCAAAGACCTGCTGGCCGTTACGCTGGAGCTGCTGAAAAAAGACCCGGATCTTTTCGGCAGCGGCGCGCCCGTCCCGCCGGAGTGGTATTTAATCTGCCTTTTACCGTGCGGCAAAAGGGCGCTCTGCGGAGCGGACAAATTGATAGGAAAGAAGGAACTGTCGTGAAAATATTGAACTTTGGCTCTCTCAACCTGGATAAGGTGTATAAAGTCGCGCACTTTGTGCGCGAGGGAGAGACCATCAGCGCACAGGAACAGAACCAGTTTTTAGGAGGAAAGGGGCTGAACCAGTCTGTCGCGCTGGCAAGGGCGGGTATCTTTGTGGAGCATGCCGGAGCAGTGGGGCGGGAGACGACGGAATTTCACGCGCTGCTCAAGGCTGAGGGCGCCGGCACGACGTATCTGCGCGTTCTGGAAACGGTGAGCGGGCATGCCGTGATCCAGTCCTGTGCGGGACAGAATTGTATCATCGTGTACGGTGGGGCAAACCGGATGACCCGGCCGCAGGATGTGGACGCTTTTTTAAAGGACTACGGCCCCGGTGATCTGCTGCTGCTTCAGAATGAAACATCCTGTGTCCGTTATGCAATGGAACAGGCCAGAGAAAAGGGAATGACGGTCGCGTTCAATCCTTCGCCCATAGACGGTTCCCTGACACAGGATGTGCTTGCACTGGCGGACGTGCTGTTCGTCAACGAGACGGAGGGAGGGCTTTTGTCGGGCACTCCGGCAAACGAAAACGAAGCGGTTTTGGCGGCGCTTGCGGAACGTTTTCCCCGCGCGGCTGTCGTTCTTACCGTGGGAGGCGAGGGCGCGCTGTACCGTAAGGGCGGCGTGCTGCTCCGCCAGAGGGCATATCCTGTGAAGGTCGTGGACACAACGGCCGCGGGAGATACATTCACAGGGTATTTTCTGGCAGGTATGATCCGCGGGTTTGACCCGGGAAAATGCCTGCGCTGCGCAAGTATGGCGGCTGCGCTTGCAGTAAGCCGGGAAGGCGCTTCGGCAAGCATTCCCACATGGAGGGAAGTATTGGATTTCAGCGCGGCGCAGGGGGAACCACTGGAGAGCTTACGGGGAACAGGAGCCGCGGCGCTTTGACAGGCATTGGCACGGCGCGTCCATGGAAAAAAGGGCTGCCGGAGGCGCCGCCAGATGACGGAAGAAAGAGGCGAATGGCATGAACACAGTCACAGTGATCCCGGCGGTGCGCGTATCCGAACAGGTCCAGCCGGAATTTCGCGTATTTTCCCATGAGGCGGATGCCCTGCAGATCGACGTGCTCCGGGGCGGATGCATATTGTTGGGCTGCACGCGGAAGCTGACGCCGGGAAAAACATCGGTGTTTCGTTACAGCCTGAAGGGGGCTGTGGGCGATGTGGAGCTGCGCTTCCGGTTTTACAGGGGAGAGAAGGAGGTGGAGACAAGCTCGGCGCCGTATCAGGTCGTTCCCGGCAGTGTGCCCGCCACAGGCCTGATCGACGGCTGCTGGATATCCATCTGCCACTGGAGCGAACAGGAAGCGGTGTTCTTTAATTCGGAACTCAAAAAAATGCGGGACGAGGATTTCGAACGGCATATCGAGGAGATGTCCCTTCTTGGAATACGGGGCGTTGTGATCCAGAATGTATTTGATTCCTCCCATTATGTGGGCCGCCATGAGATGACCTGCGGGAGCTATGACGGCCGGGCATTTTATCCTTCCGGGCTCTATCCCGAAAGAATGCCGCTTGCCGCGCGGGACCCCATTGAGGCGGTGCTGCGGGCCGCTGACCGGTGTGGGATGCATGTGCTGCTGGGTGTGGGCCTGTTCGCCTGGTTTGATTTTTCGGAACAGTCGCTGGAGTGGCACAGGCGCGTTGCACGGGAGCTCTTTCAGCGGTATGGAGGCCATGCGTCCTTCTATGGCTGGTATGTTTCAGAAGAGATCATGGGAGACCTGTATTATTCGTACATGCCGCACTCCGCAGAGCGCTGGAAGGAGCTTGCCGTGTTCTTTCACGAGTTCCGTACTTTTGTACAGGAACTTGCTCCCACAAAACCGGTGGCTTTTGCGCCCAATAATGTACGGTTCCATCTTTATGCGGAGGAATGGAAAACCATCCTGCCCTTTATTGATATTTTGATCCCGTTTGCTTTTGCGCGCGATCCGGAACATCTGAATGTCGTGCAGATGAAGCAGATCTGCGACGAATGCGGCACGCACATGTGGGTGGATATGGAGATGTTCCGGGAGCCCTTTGAGGATGGGCTTGTACCCAAGACGATGGAAGCGCTGCTTCGTGAGATCCGTCAATATGACGCTCTGGAGCAGTGCTACGGCTACCAGTATACGGGGCTGATGAACCATCCGGCCTCCCGCTTTTCTCTGGGAGGGGAGCCCGCAAAAGAATTGTATGCCCGGTATTTACAATATTATCAGGCGCGCCGTGCTGCATGGGGATATGGGGAAAAACAGCAATGATTTCCGCGGCTCGAAAAAGAGGCCCGGCGGACAAAATCGGAGGGAAAAGTATGAAGGAGATACTCGGCCGCATCGTTGCGGCGGAATTGGAAGAACGCCGGAAGCAGGGATACGATGTGGAAGCGCTGCGGCCTCTTCTGGGTAAGGCGTCCGGCAGCTGTGACGCGCTGCTGGCGCTTTCACAGCGCATCAAAGAGGCGCCCATACGGCAGGATTGGCCGTACGAGGAGCCGGACGACCTGGAAAGCGTGATGGCGGCGTGTGACCCAACGCGCAGGCGGGAAGCGTCCCGTCTGCTTTCCGATGGGGAGATCGAGGCGCGCGTCCGCTCCGCGTTCCTGACTTCGGTCTGCGCATGTATCCTGGGCAAGCCCCTAGAGGAGGCTCCCTACGGCGGCCTCGAGGATATCCGCGCCGCCGCGCAGGCAAGCGGAGAATGGCCTCTGCGGGATTATGTGAGCGATGCGATGCTTACGGCGTGGGGGAGGCGGAACCCATCCTGGGTGGAAACGACCAGAGGAAGAGTGCGCTATGCCGCGTCCGATGACGACATCACCTATACCATCATGGGCATGCTGCTGCTTGAAAAGCGGGGAAGGGATTTTTCGCACGAGGACATGCGTCAGCTTTGGCTGGAGAACCTTCCGATCTATTTGTGCTGGGGCCCCGAGAGGACGGTGCTGCTGCGCGCCGGCCTTGCGGTTTTGGCGCCCGATCTGCCTTATGATATGGACGATTGGGCGGTGCGGCTGAATCCGGGCCAGGAGCTTTGCGGTGCAATGATTCGTGCGGATGCCTATGGCTATGCGTGTCCCGGCGACCCGGAGCTTGCCGCACGGCTTGCATCCCGTGACGCATCCTTTACACACCGGAAAACCGGCGTATACAGTGCAATGTTTGTTGCGGCGGCAATTGCCGCCGCGTTTACTGCGGAAAATTGGAAGGAGATCGTCGTCACCGCGCTGCAGTATGTTCCCCAGCGCAGCAGATTTTACGAACAGGCTTCCACCTGCCTGCGCATGGTGGATGACGCCGCTTCTTTCGAAGATGGTTATAACGCGGTCCATACCGAATACGGCGCGTTTGGAGCGGGGCAGGTCGTACAGGAGATCGGCACAGTCATCAATACCCTGAAGTTTGCCCGGGATGCTGAGGAGGGAATCGGCATGCAGGTGGCGCAGGGAAACGATTCCGACAGCTTTGCCTGCAGCTGCGGTTCCATTTTGGGCGCTTATTTCGCCGATGGCCTGCCTGAACACTGGTATGCGCAGTTCAATAATACGATACACACGACAATGGGGAATTTTCACGAGACCGATCTGCAGGCTCTGACAAAGCGCATGCAGCTGCTGTACAAGCGCGTTCGGCAGCCGGAAGCACCGCTTGCCTGAGTGCGCGCCCGGTTCATCTCCGTCCGATTGGCAGGCTGCCGCTCCCGTGCCCTTTATGCCGCGGCGTTGGCATAAAGGGTTTTTTTATCCGCTCCGGCGGAATTTTCTGCAAGGCGCGCAGTGGGGGCGGGACTTGCGCGAAACTGCATGATTTTATCCTTTTTTTGCATAGATTTGGGCTGTTTATTATTGTATATTTATTGTACTGAAGGAAGAACCGGGCATTCCCGACTAAGGGAAAACAGCCTTTTTCTGTCGGCTGCCCGGCTATTTACTGCGAAAGGTGTTTTGATATGGACCCCATTGTAAAATACCCTGATTTCACACAGCTGGACGCGCTGAGCACACCCCTGCGGGAATATGCCAGATTGAAATGCGAGCAAGGAGCGGAAACAGGCGCCGCCGCACTGATCGGTCAATTGACGGAGACCATGCGCTGTACGGTCCGGCTTCTGCAGGAGCTGCCGGACGATGCCGCTCTGTCTGCCTGTGAACCAAACGAACTGGACGCCATCCGCGCGCTGCGTGCACCGGCGCAGCGCCGCCTGTGGGAGGCGCTGCCGCCCGAGGATATCTGGATGGACAAATTGGAGGGCGCGCTGCTGGGGCGCATCATTGGCTGTCTGCTGGGCGTGCCCGTAGAAGGGCTCTCGGTGGAAAGCATGCGTGCATGGAGCGAGTACATCGGCAAGCCCTTCCCGCCGGTTTCCTATTGGGAAGAAGTGCAAAATCCGGAGCTTTGGAACTGCTACGGCCGTCAGCGCGGCGAATACCGGAAATGCGCGCTCCGGTCCGCTCCGGTAGATGACGACCTGGCCTATACACAGCTTGCGCTGCTGATTTTGGAAGAATACGGGCCTGATTTTACGACCGAGGACGTTGGGGAGGCATGGAAAAAATATCTTCCCGTTGCCTGTACGGCGGAGCAGGCCGCTTTGGACAACCTGAAAAAAGGCGTGCCGGCGCGGGAGGCTGCGGACAGGGACAATCCGTTCTGCCAGTGGATCGGCGCCGCCATCCGTTCTGACGGATTTGGCTGGGCAGCGGCCGGCCTGCCGGAGCTGGCGGCAGAAATGGCCTGGCGAGACGCCCGCCTGAGCCACAGGCGCAACGGTATTTACGGAGAGATGTTCCTGGCGGCGGCACAGAGTGCGGCTTTTGCTGTGAGCGACCCCCTGGACGCCGTGCGGGCCGGCATGGCGGAGATCCCACGGGAGTGCCTGCTTTACCGGGACCTTGACTGGGCGCTGGAGCATTGCGGCGCGGTGCGCGGCCACGGCGATGCGCGCCGGCTGGTGGATGAACGGTTCGCGGGAATGCATGCCGTTCACACCAACAACAACCTGTGTCTGATCGTGTTTGGCCTCAAGCTGGCGGAGGGAGACCTGATGCGGGGACTGTCCCAGACTGTTGCGATGGGCCTTGACAGCGACTGTACCGCCGCCTCCGCAGGCAGCATTCTGGGCGCGGTTTTGGGCAAGAGAGCGATCGCCCCGGAGTTGTACGAGTGCTTTCACGACCGTATGGATACTTATCTGAAGAACACGGAGGCGTTTTCGATACGGGATATGGCCAAGCGGTATTCCGCGCTTGCACACAAAGTGCATTCCCGGCTGTGACCGCCGCCTTAGGAACATGCCGCCGGAAAAACGGGGAGGCTGCCGCTGTTGCAGGCGTTCGCCCCGTTTTTCCGGTTTTCTATGGCCGTTCAAACGGCTGAACGCCGGGATTCGCCCGGAAGATGAGTATTTCTGCTGATTTTGCAAATTGCTATTGTGCGCACAGTACAGTTTGGGATATAATATAAAACGGCCTTGAGGCAAGGCCGTTTTTTGTGTTGCAATTTTACATCAATAAAAGAGGGGTTAGTACAAATGAGAACTGTTGGCACCACTTCGCGCGGCGTACGCTGCCCGGTCGTCCGTGAGGGCGACGATCTGGTCAAAATCGTCACCGACGCCATCCTCGCCTGCGGTGAAGAGCAGGGCCTCACCTTCCATGACCGCGATATCGTGGCTGTTACAGAGGCTGTTGTGGCACGCAGCCAGGGGAACTACGCCGGTGTGGAGGACATCGCCGCCGACTGCCGCGCAAAATTCGGCGCCGATACGGTGGCGCTCACATTTCCCATCCTCAGCCGCAACCGCATTGCCATCTGCCTGAAAGGCATTGCAAAGGCTTTTAAAAAAGTGTATATCCTTATGAGCTATCCCTCCGACGAGGTTGGAAACCATCTGTTCGACGAGGACTTGCTGGATGAAAAGGGCGTAAACCCCTGGAGCGACGTGCTGGACGAGGCGAAATACCGCGAGCTGTTCGGCTATGAGAAGCATCCCTTCACCGGTGTGGATTATGTGGAGTATTACGGAGACCTGTTCCGTGCGGAGGGCTGCGAGCCGGTATTCCTGTTCGGAAACGACGTGCGCGCCGTGCTGCCGTATACAAAGAATGTGCTGTGCTGCGACATCCACACCCGCGAGCGCTCCAGGCGCCGCCTGCTGGCTGCGGGCGCGGAAAAGGTGCTGCTGCTGAGCGACCTTATGACGGCCCCGGTGAACGGCAGCGGGTACAACGAGCAGTTTGGCCTGCTGGGCTCAAACAAGGCCACGGAGGAAAGCGTGAAGCTGTTCCCGCGCGATTGCCGCAGCTTTGTGGACGCGCTTGCACAGAGCCTGCGCAGCGCCACGGGCAGACAGATCGAGGTCATGGTGTACGGCGACGGAGCCTTTAAGGACCCCGTGGGCAAGATCTGGGAGCTGGCCGACCCTGTCGTGAGCCCCGCATACACCAGCGGCCTGGAGGGCCAGCCCAATGAGCTGAAGCTGAAGTATCTGGCGGACAACGATTTTGCCTCTCTTTCCGGCGATGCGCTGACCAGCGCCATCAAGGACAGCATCTCCCACAAAAATGCGGATTTGAAGGGCCAAATGTCCAGCCAGGGCACTACGCCCCGCCGCCTGACAGACCTGATCGGCAGCCTGTGCGACCTGACCTCCGGCTCCGGCGACAAGGGGACCCCCATCATCCTCATCCAGGGCTATTTCGACAATTTTGCCGTATAAATCGCAAAAGCACCCCCATCCGAGGATGGGGGTGCTTTTCTGTTGCGGGGCTGTTTGCCCGCCCGGCGCACATCCGGGCGGCATGCCCTTACAGCAGGCCGCGAATCAGCTCTGCGGCATCCGCTATGTATTGGGCCAGCGGCTTTTCCGGAAGGCCCGCAATGTGCGCCCCGCATTTGGCAACGGGGATGAGCACCTTGTGAGCCGGGCTTTCCGCCACGGCGCGGGCCATGGCCGGGCTGCATTCGCCCAGCATGCTGTTTGCCATCACAAGGCCGATGGGACCCGCCAGAATACGCGCCCGCGCGGCGTTCACGATCACGGCGTTTTCTCCCGTGGCTCCGGCGGATGCACCCGCCCGGAGCATGGCGCTGGTGGCCAGCGCGTTGGTGCCCACCGCCACGATCTCCTGCGTCACGCCGCCCGCGCGCAGCGCCTCGATGAGCGCGCGGCCAAAGCCGCCTCCCTGCCCGTCGATGATAACAATATCCATATTCCGTCCTCCTTACATCAGCGGCGAGAAGAAGCGCAGGAACACCTGCGCCAGCCATTTGTACAGCGGCGTGCGCAGCACATCCGCCATCGTTACCTCATGGCTTTCAGCCAGCGTGGCGCGCACGTCTTCCAGCACGTCCCGCACCATGTGGCCGCCGTAAAACGCGCAGCAGTTTTCAAAGTGCAGGTACAGGCTGCGGTAATCCATGTTGGCGCTGCCCACAATGGCCTCGCGGTCGTCGCTGACATACATTTTTGCGTGCACGAAGCCGGGGGTGTACTCGTAAATGCGCACACCCGCTTCCAGCAGGCGCGGATAATAGCTCTGCGTCACATAATACACATACCATTTATCCGGCACACCGGGCGTGAGGATGCGCACGTCCACGCCGCTTTTGGCTGCAAGGCACAGCGCGGTGACCATCTCGTTGTCCACGATCAGGTAGGGCGTAACGATGTACACATAATCCCGCGCGTGCTGAAGCACGTTCAGATACGCGCTTTCGGCCACGGCTTCGCCGTCCAGCGGAGAATCACAATAGGGCTGCACATAGCCGTCCGCTTCGTATTCGCCCAGGGGCATATAATCGGTGTACGGGGTGGTGGTGCCCGCCACAAAGTCCCACATTTTCAAAAATGTTACGGTAAGCGGATAAACGCCCGGCCCTTTCAGCATCAGGCCCGTATCCTTCCACACGCCGCAGCGTTGCTTGCGGTTGATGTACTCGTCCGCAAAGTTCAGCCCGCCGGTGAAAGCTGTTTCACCGTCCACGACGGTGATCTTGCGGTGGTCTCGGTGGTTGAGCATTTTATAGTCAGAGATATGCAGCGAAAAATGCAGCGGATTGAATACATGGCACTTGATGCCCGCGCGGCGTATCTCTTCGTCATAATCACCGGGCAGTGTGAACATGGAACCGAAGCCGTCGTAGATCAGGCGCACGTCCACGCCCGCGGCGGCTTTTTCCTTAAGCACGGCCAGCGTTTCGTTCCACATTTCGCCTTCTTCAACGATAAAATATTCCATGAAGATATATTTCTTCGCGCCGCGGATGACCTCCAGAAAACGGGCGAAAAAATCCTGCCCCATGGGATAATACTCGCTCTGCGTGTTGCAGTAGAGAGGGGCCGAGGCGTTGCGGGACAGATATTCCACACTGCGGCGAAAAGCGGGCTCCCGGGCGTACAGGGCCTCTGTTACCGCATCGTCCTGCACCATGGCGGCGGACGCGGCCCGTTCGATGTCTGCAAATTTGCGCGCGTTTTTGGGGGTGACGCCCTGGTTGCCCCACCACAGGTAGAATACCGCCCCTGTAACGGGCAGGGCCACCACAATGAGCAGCCACATGATTTTGTAAGCGGGATTGATGTTGTCGCGTTCGATCACGGCGATGACCACCAGCACGCTGACCAGCGTGAGGATGATGTAAGCCACCGTACCCGCGCGGCTGAATACCAGCATGAGCGCCGCAAAAAGTCCCACCTGGCATGCGATCAGAAGCCCGAACAGGAATGTCCGGGAGAGCAGAAATTTGAGTATCTTTTTCACACCGTACCTCCACACAGACGCAAGAGAGCGCTTGTCCCGATGCTTTATAGTGTACCATATTTCGCGCAAAAAAAATAGTAATGCAGTAGGCTTTGCCGGGAGTGACCGGGAAAACTGCCGGTAAAAAGGCGCGCCCCGCAATGCGGAGCGCGCCTTGTAAGGTTTGTATGGGGCGATTCAGGCGGCGCTGTCGGAACCGGATGCGCCGGATGCGGGCGTGCTGCCGCTCTGCGCGGCGGAATAAGTGCCGATGGTAACGCTGTTGACGATGACGTCTTCCAGCGGGCGGTCGTCTTCGCCGCATTCCACGGCGGCAATGGCGTCCACGACGTCCATGCCGTCGTACACCTGGCCGAACACGGTGTTCAGGTTGTCAAGATAAGGCGCGCCGCCCACGGCCTGATAGGCGGTTACCACGGCCTCGCGCACACCTGCCTCGGTCAGCGTTTTGGCCAGAGTCTTATCCACGGAATCCTGGGCGCTCTGCACGATATAAAACTGGCTCAGGTTGCCCGAAGCACCGTCCGGGGCGTGCGCCATGGCAACGGCACCGGCATAATGGTGCAGACGGTCGGAGATCTCGTTGGGATAAGAATTTCCGTTCCAAATGGTGGAGCCGCCAGCGCCGGTACCTGTGGCGTCGCCTGTCTGGACCAGAAAGCCCTCGATCACCCGGTGGAAGGACAGGCCGTTGTAATAGCCCTGCTGGGCCAGACCGACAAAATTTTCCACAGCCATGGGGGCGATATCCGGGTACAATACAAAAGAAATATCGCCCAGCGTTGTGGAGAGCGTAGCGATGGGGTCGCCTTCGGCGGGCGTGATGAACTGGAGCTCGCCAAGGTCTGCGGGACGGGTGCGCTTGCCCGCGGCGGCAGCGAGACTCCCGCTTTCGCAGGCGCCCAGCAGCACGCAGCACGCGGCTGCGGCACAAAAGGTGATAAAGATACGTTTGGTCAAGGCTGTTTCCCCCTGTGCGGCGGTATCCGGGCGCAAACGCCCGGATACCGGATAAAGATAAAAGAATGTTTTTTACGCTCCGCCGCCCTGCGCGGCAGTGTGAACGGAGCTTGCAGGCCGCAGCGCAAAGCGCGTTCACGGCATGTGCGCGCGGGCTTTGGCTTTGAAATTATTTTATCACAAACCCGGAGGGAAAGAAGTGAATGAACTGTAAATTTACGGGGCATGCTTGACGGCGGGCGCCGGATTGGGTACAATAAAAACAGAAACAGGAACGACGAGCAGTGAAGGAGATCATTCCCATGCCTCAGGACGAACAACTGGACGATTACTCCCCGGACCTCATCACCCTGACGGATGAAGACGGCAAGGAGTTCAGCTTTGAAGTGATCGACGCCGCCGATTACAACGACGAGCGCTACCTGGCGGTGGTGCCCTATGCCGAGGATTCCACGGAGCAGCTGGAGGAGGACGCAAACCTCATCATCATGCGCGTGGGCGAAGAGGACGGCGAAGAATATCTGGACGTTGTGGATGACGATGAGGAGCTTTACGAGGTGAGCGACATGTTCGCGCGCCGTCTGGAGGAGTTGTACGACATCGACCTCAACGGCGGCCAATAAACCGGCAGGCAGCCTGCCCTGTGCGATTTGATGCGCCATATATTTAATCCTACTAACCATTTAAAGGGAGCCCGGAGTCCTATGTGAGGGGATCGCAGACCTCCCGCCCGGCCTTGGCCGCAAGCGGAGGAAGGGAGCGTGAAACTCCGGCAGGGCACCCACCTGCCATTTCGGTAGGTTTTGGTGTGGCGCAGACGGCAGGGCAGGTTACTGATTGAAAACAGGAAAGGGCGCGTGCTGAAAAGCACGCGCCCTTTTTGCCGTTGAGGTTCGGGTTCAGTAGCCCAGCTCCTGGCCCACGAGGATGACCTTGATGCGGCCCGGCACGCGCTGGTAGCGGTGCAGCACGTATGTGCAGCAGATGCGGCCGGGACTTTGGCAGTTTTCGCACTGGCCTGTAACGGCGCAGGGCGTTTTGCAGGAAAGGCGTTTGGCATTTGCCGGCGCGGCAACGGCCTTGACACGGGCGTCGGCGGCGGCAAGGTCTTTCACGATTTTGTTGGAGCCCACCACGAGGATAACACTGGCGGGGCCGAAGGTAATGGCGGCCACGCGGTTGGCGTTGCCGTCCACATTCAAAATTTCGCCCGCCTCGGTGACGGCGTTGGCGGAGGCAAAATAGCAGTCGGCGGAAAAGATCTGCCGGTAGATCTTCCCAATGTCCTCCGGCGTCAGGCCGGGAGCGCCACGGTCAAGAAAATGGTATGCGCCGCTTCGCAGCAGATCCATCACGCCGCATTCCTCCAGCGTCATGCTGCCGCCCGCGCCAACGGTCGCGCCTTCCGCCACCAGCGTTTTGACAAGAGGCACCACTTCGTCGGCCGTTTTGACGCAATAGGCCTCCATGTTGTTTTTTCGCAACGCGGCGGCAGTGCGCTCCATGCGCTGCGCAACCACATAAGCAAGAGCTTCGTTCATCCTATCCCATCCTTTCCGTCTGAGCCGCCCGGCGGGCGGCGGGTACACCATCAGTATAGCACGCCGCCGCACCGCGCGCCACAAAAAACGCCGCCGTCCGGATGGGGATCGACCCGGACAGCGGCGTTTTCGGTTATTCTGCCGCAAGCTGTGCCAGCAGAGGCAAAAGCTGCGCCAGCGCGTCGATGACAGGTGCGCCCGTTGCGGCCAGCACTTCCCGTGGCTGGTGCCCGCCCGAAAACAGCACGCAGCGTACGCCCAGCGCACGGGCCACTTCAAAATCATGCTCGCTGTCGCCGACCATCATGATGCGGGCCGGGTCCGCGCCGCTTTCCCGCAGCCAGCGCAGGCCCACTTCCGTTTTGCTTTTGGCATAAATGTCCGACAGGCCCAGCAGCGTGTCGAAACGGGAACGCAGGCCGAAATGCTCCACCTGCTGCTGCAGATTCTCCCGTTTGGAGGCGGAGAGCATCACTTGGCGCATGCCCTGCGCACGCAGCGCGTCCAGCACGGCGCAGGCATCCGGCTGCAGTGGACAGTCAAGGCTGCGGGGCGTGTACAGCCGCATGTATTCATCCGCAAGTGCGGCGAACGGATGACGGGAAAAATCGAACCCCGCCCGGCGGTAATAGGTCTCGATGGGAAAGCAGAAGACCTGCCGGTAGGCTTCCATGCTGCCCACGGGCGCATAACCGTGGCGGGCAAGCATCGTGTTCAAAAGCTCGCAGCACAGCGCGGCGTCATCCAGCAGCGTGCCGTTCCAATCCCACAGGACCGTGTCGAAAACAGGCATGGTCTCACTCCTTGGTCGGTAAAAATGCGAAACAGCCGCGGGCCGTCGGTTCGGCCATACGGGCCGACAGGATAAGCTCTTGTCGCGGAACAAGCGGAAAAAACGTTCAATCCCGGAACCACGCCCGCAGTGCGGGCGTTTTTTCAATGATGCGCACCAGCGGCAGACCCAGCGCGAAGCAGGAGAAGAGCTGCCCCAGCGCAACACCGCCGGCCTGAAGCAAAAAGCCCGCAAAGGTGCGCGGGCCGAACGCCCACGCAAGCTCTGCGCCCACGACAACGGCGTTGATGAGCACAGGCGGCACAGCCGCGGCCACGGGCAGGCCCCTGAGGCGCACACGGGCAAGGCGGCGCGTACACAGCGCGGCAGTGAGCGTGGCGGCGGTACCGAATACGATGTCCAGCGCGCCCAGCACGTTTGCCCCGGTAAACACGCCCACAAGGTTCGTGAGGAAACAGCCCAGCGTGACGCCCACAACGGCGTCCGGCACAAGCACGGGCAGCAGCGTGAAGGCCTCGCTCACACGGGCCTGTACGGCGCCAAAGGCGATGGGGGCGAGCACGAGGCTCACAGCGGTGTAGAGCGACGCAATGAGCGCGCAGCGGACGATGGTTCTGGTTTTTGTCTTTTTCATGGTACAGTTTTCCTTAGCGGCAGTATTTTACCCCACCGGTGCCGCCGGGCCGGAGGGGTGGTCCGCGCAAAAGCGCGGCGGGCACAAAATCCCACGGAAGGCACAGCCTTCTAAGTTGCCCGTCAGGCTGTTTCGCGCCTGTAAAAGCGCGGCGCAAAACGGCCTGCTGTGCGGCGCAGGGCCGCAACGCATAGTATAGCACAAACCTGCGCGCTGTGCTACAATTATTTCCAAATATGTGCCCGAAAAAGGGCATGCGAAGGGCGGCGCGGTTTGGCGCGGTCCGGGGAGGGCAAGAGATTATGAAGAGGAAAGCATTGCGGGCGGCGTTTCCCCACACGCTGCCCGTGCTGACGGGCTATGCGTTTTTGGGGCTGGCGTACGGCATTTTGATGCAGAGCGCGGGGTTCCCGTTCTGGTATCCGGCGCTCATCAGCCTGGTGGTATACGCGGGCAGCATGCAGTATGCGGCAGTGCCTCTGCTGGGTGCGGCATTCGACCCTGCGGGCGCGTTTTTTCTGACGCTGATGGTAAACGCGCGGCACCTGTTCTACGGCGTATCCATGCTGGAGCCGTACCGTGCCGCGGGAAAGAAAACGCCGTATCTGGTATTTGCAATGTCGGACGAGACGTTCTCCGTCAATGTGTCCGCCTGCCCGCCCGAAGGCGTGGACCGCGGCTGGTTCATGTTCTGGGTGTCCCTGCTGGACCAATTTTACTGGGTGGCGGCGTCCGCGCTGGGCGGGCTGCTGGGCCGCGTGCTCACTGTCAGTACAAAGGGCATTGAGTTTGTGATGACGGCGCTTTTCGTTACCATTTTTACAGGCCAGTGGATGGAAGACAGAGAGCACCGCCCGGCGCTGGTGGGACTGGGCGCATCGGTGCTGTGCCTCGCGTTGTTCGGGGCGGGGAATTTTATTCTGCCCGCGATGGCGCTTATTGTATTGCTGCTGCTTGTAATGCGGCCCGCACTGGACAAAAAGGGGGCGGTACGATGACGACGGCACAAAGCCTGATCACCATTGGGATAATCGCGCTGGGTACAGTGTTCACACGTTTTCTGCCGTTTTGGCTGTTTCCCAAGGGGAAACCGGCGCCGCGCATCGTGGCATATCTGGGAAAGGTGCTGCCCTGTGCTGTGATGGGCCTGTTGGTGGTGTACTGTTTGAAGGATGTGCAGCCGGCGGCCGCGCCCTACGGCCTGCCGGAGCTGATCGCCGTGGCGGCGACGGCGGGCCTGCATGTTTGGAAAAAGAACACGCTTTTGAGCGTGGGCGTGGGTACGGTACTGTACATGCTGCTGGTGCAGCTTGTGTTTGTTTGAAAGCTGCGGAACGAACGCTGCTTTGCATCAGAAATGTTTTCCTTCGCAAAGCAAGCGGCGCTTCAATTCCGCCTGTGCTTTCCGGGCGGCGGAAAAACGGCGCCGCGCGGTTGAAGCATGCATATAAAACGCGCCCCGGTATCGCTTTTCAGCCGTACCGGGGCGCGTTTTTTCTTCTTTTCAGGTGAACAGGGAATTGCCTTTGCACAGGCGGACGGCCTTATTTCCGCCTGTCGTACTGGGGCTTTTTCTTCTTTTTCTTG
This sequence comes from Ruthenibacterium sp., assembly GCF_017421385.1. Taxonomy (NCBI): domain Bacteria; kingdom Bacillati; phylum Bacillota; class Clostridia; order Eubacteriales; family Oscillospiraceae; genus Ruthenibacterium; species Ruthenibacterium sp. The sequence continues at coordinate 39,918 of NZ_JAFOIN010000014.1, forward strand.
ACGGAAAAACCGAAATCGCCGATTTTTTTGCCCAGTGCAAAATATTCGCCGTGGGCATATGTGCACAGGCCCGCCTTGGCCAAGCGCAGCCTGCCCTTTTCGTCCAGAAGCTCCTCGTCCACGTTCACGGCAACGATGTCCGCAATGAACATATCATGGGAGCCGCCCAGCTTTACAATGTCTGTCACGCGGCATTCCAGGTTCACGGGGCTTTCGCCCACCAACGGACAGGAAACCTGCGAAGCGGCAAGCGCAGTAAGGTGCATGGCTTCGAATTTGCTTTCGTCCCGCCCGCTTCGGACGCCGCAATAGTCGATGGCGCGCACCAGCGCGGCGGTGGGCAGGTTGATCACGAATTCCCGGCTTTCCGTTATGAGGCCGTGGCTGTACCGCTCCGGCCGCACGGAGATATAGGTTTTGGGCGGCTGTGACTGCAGCATGCCCGTCCACGCCACCGTCAGCACGTTCGGCGCCTCCAGCGTACCGCAGCTTACCAGCGCGGGCGGCACGGGCGCGACGAGCGCCGAGCCTTTCCAGACCTGCTTGCTCATGGCTATGACCATTCCTTTCCGCTGCGCTCCAAGGCACCAAAATGGATGAAACACAAGTGCCTCTAACACAGCAATTCAAAATTTGTTAGAATGGGCTTGAGGAAGCAGGCACACTACAGAGCACGTGGAGGTGAGTA
>NZ_JAFOIN010000015.1:0-4354 GCF_017421385.1 Ruthenibacterium sp.
CCGGGTGCGCAAGGCCGCACAGCCAGAGCGCGCCCGCTGCAAGGCCCAGCGTGCCCAGCGGCAGCACGGCCGCCAGCACCGCGCCCGCCGCAAGCTCGCCTCGGGGCGTTTTCGGAAAAGCGTGGCGCAGCCCGCGTTCCAGCGCGGCGATGCATTTCCCCATGCCCACCACCGGGTGAGGCATCCAGGCCGGGTCTCCCAGCGCAAGGTCCATCAAAAAGCCGCACAGGGCGGCCAGCACAATATCCATCTCACGCTTCCTCCGCATAACACGCTTCGCCCGCAAGGTCCAGCAGGCCGTGCGTCTGCCAGCGCGCCGCATCCAGTATAAAGCCGGCCGCGTTGCCCGCGCACCAGGTGTAATAATCCCGGCGCGGGCAGGCGTACCGCTCCATCACCGCCATCTGGGTGCCGCCGTGCGCCATGACGACGAGCATTTCCGCGCCCCGCGCCAGCGCTTCGTCCACCAGGGACGCAAAGGCCGCGCAGGTCCTGTCGGAAAATTCAGCCCGGCTCTCTCCGCCCGGGCAGCGGCCCATACAGTCGTCTCCCACCCAGGCGAGATAATCGGGGTCGCGCTCCATCTCCACATAATTGCGCCCCTCGAAAATGCCGAAGCACATCTCCCGCAGGTCGTGCACGGGCACGAGCCGCGCGGCCGGGAACAGCACCCGGGCCGTGTCCACGGCCCGGCACAGCGGCGAGACATACACCGTGTCCGGTTCAATGTCCGCCCGCCGCAGCGCGGCGCGCCCCTTTTCCGAAAGCGGGATGTCCCGCGTGCCCTGGTACCGCTTGTCCACATTGTATTCCGTCTGCCCATGGCGCAAAAGATAAACTTTCATGTGTTCGGCGCTCCTTTCAGATAGACCGGGATACCGCAGAACACGCGCACCACGGCGTCCGCGCGCTGCGCCAGCAGGCAGCCGAGACGGCCCGCCGCCTCCCGCGCGGCGCGCTCGTTTTTGTCCACCGGCACGACGCCGCCGCCCACCTCGGTGGCGATGACCACCTCGTTCCGGGCAAGCTGCTGCGCCAACGCGGCAAGGTCGCCGCAGCCCGCGGCCAGCTCCTGCACGTCCCAAACAGCGCGCTGCGCCAGCTCCTCCCGGGTACAGCCCAGCAGCAGCCGGGCATACTCCCGTTTCCCGCTGTACAGCGGGCCTGTGATAAAGATCATCCCGTCACCCCCGAAAGCAGGCTGCACGCTGCCAGCGCGGCCAGCATCCACAGCTCCGCCTTTTGCAAAAACCATCCGGCCAGGTCGCCCGATATGCCGCCGAACTGTTTTTGCGCCACCGCGCGGTATCGCAAAAATACAAGCACCGCAGCCAGCGCCATGGCGGCGCCCGTCATCCCCCCCGCCGCCGCCATGCCTGCGGCGGCCAGTGCGCACAGTACAAGCAGCGCGCGGCGCACAGCCGTGCGGTCCGCTCCCGTTGCAAAGGTATGGGCAAGGCCCGTGTTTTTTGCCAGAGGGAACGCCGCGATCGCATAGCCGGAAAGCGCCCGCTCCAGCACAAAGCCCAGCCCCATGCACAGCGCAGCCCGGGGCGTGCAGTCCACCGCCGCGCACAGGCCCAGATAGGCCGTAAAATAGGTGCACAGGCGTATGACCGCAAACGCGCCGCAGTGCGGGTCCTTTAATATCTCCTGCTTTTTTTCCGGCGCGGCGCAGCTTGCCAGCGCATCGCAGGTGTCGGCGTAGCCGTCCAGGTGTATGCCCCCGGTCACGAGCACCGGCGCAAGGCACAGCCCGGCCGCGCGCAGCAAAAGCGGGAATGAAAGCCGCGCCGCCAAAGCCGCCCAGCCCCACCAGGCAAGGCCGCACACAACCCCCACCAGCGGAAAGGCGCACAGCGCGTACCGCATGTTTTTTTCGTTCCACACCGGCTGCGGTACCGGCACGGCGGAAAACATGGCAAACGCCACGGCGGCCGTCTCAAGTAGCGTCACAGCGCGGCCCCCTCTCCTTTATAATAGCGCGGCAGGCCGCACGCCACCTCACAAACAGCGTCCGCCCGGGCGGCAAGCGCCCGGTTTGCCGCGGCCAGCACACGCAGATAGGTACCGGTATCTCCCGCATAGGCGCTGCCGCCGCTGAACACCTCGCCCGTGACGACCACCAGTGCTTCGCACTGCCGCCGCAGGCTTTCCACGCCGTCCACAACAGCGGCCAGCGCCGCCTGTTCACCGCCTGCGCCCGCCGGGCTGTACAGCTCGTTTGCGGCCAGATTGCTCAGGCATTCCAGCAGCGCCGCGCCCCTTGCAGGCAGCAGCACCCGCGAAAGGCCAACGGGGCATTCAATGGTCTCGAACCGCTTTTGCGCGCGCAGGACGCGGTGCCTCGCAATGCGCGCGCGGGCTTCTGCGCCAAAGGGTTCCATCGTCGCCACATAGTAGCGCGGCAGAGCGCCCGCCCGCAGGATCAGCTGCTCGGCATATTCGCTTTTGCCGGACGCCGCGCCGCCCACGACCAGTGTGAACATCCCATCCGCCCCTTTCCTCTCCGGCGTTCAGCCTTCTCCGCCCTGCGGCGTATAGGCCTCGATGCCGCCCTCCTCAAACGTGTAGCAATCCATATATACGGCGCGGGCCATGTCCAGCAGCGGCATGGCCGCCACCGCTCCCGTGCCCTCGCCCAGGCGCATGCCCGCCGTAATGAGCGGTTTTTTGCGCAGCGCGTCCAGCAGCAGCATGCCCGCGGGCTCGGCCGAGACATGGCTCGCCAAAACGGCCTTGGCCGCCGCCGGGCACAGCCGCACCGCGCACAGCGCCGCCACGGCGCTGATGAAGCCGTCCGCCAGCACAGGCACACGGCAGGCCGCGCCGCCCAGAAACACGCCGCACATCCCCGCGATGTCAAAGCCGCCCACCTTTGCCAGAACGTCCAGCGGGTCGTCCGCGTCGGGGCGGCTGAGGGCCACGGCCCGCTCGATGGCCGCCACCTTGCGCCGCAGCCCCTCGTCCGAAAGACCCGCGCCGCGGCCCGTCATTTCCACGGGCGCGCGGCCCAGCAGCACGCTGGCCACAGCGCTGGCCGTGGTGGTGTTGCCGATGCCCATCTCGCCCGTGGCCAGCAGACGCACGCCCTTTTCCTTCTGCGTGCGCACAAGCTCCGCGCCCGCCAAAACGGCCTGCTCCGCCTGGGCCCGCGTCATGGCAGGCCCCTGTGTGATATCCCCCGTGCCGTTGCCGATGCGCCGGGCCAGCACGCCGGGCTGCGGCGCAAAATCCCGCACGCCCATGTCCACGGGCACCACGGCGCACTGCGCGGCCTGCGCCATCCGGCACACGGAGGTGCGCCCCGCAGCCAGGTTGCGCGTCACAGCGGCCGTCACGCTGCTGTCCGTCTGGGTAACGCCCTGGGCGACCACGCCGTTGTCCGCGCACAGCACCAGAACCGCACGCGGCAAAAGCGGCGCCTGCGCGTCGCCCGTCAGCGCCGCAATGTCCTCCAGCGCCGTCTCCAGCAGACCCAGGCTGCCCAAAGGCTTTGCGCACGCCGCCCAGCGGCGGTGCGCCTGTTCCCGCGCCGCCTCGTCCGGCGGCGTGATGTTTTGCAGCAATTCACGCAGTTCCATGCTTCCAGCTTCTTTCTTTGCATTCCAGCTTCATTTTGTTTTCAATGCCCGGGGCGCTTTCCCAAGCGCACGGCGCCGCCCCGGGCCCGCAGCCTCTCAAAAGCACAAGGCCCTTCACCGGCCGCTTTGAAAGGCGGCGGCCGCACGCACAAACCGCTCCGCCAGCTGCGGCCTGCCCGCAAAATACAGGTGCGGGAAAGCTGCATACAGCGCCGGCCCCGCGAACCCGCACGTCCAGCTGCGGCCCGTCGCAGGCTTCTGCGCGTTGAACGCCGCGCCATTTTCCGTGCTGTCCCAATAGTGGAACTCGTGAACGGGGACCGTTTCGCCCGCGCGCAGCAGCAGGCTGTCGGCCCGGGCCGTAAGCTGCGCGTAGCCGAAGCGAACAAGCTTCTGCCGCCGCACGCCCGCGCCGGGCAGTGCGCCGGCCATAGGGTGCACCGCGCCGTCTTCGCCCTCAAGGCTCCGGCCCAGATACAAAAAGCCGCCGCATTCCGCCACCGTGGGCAGGCCCGCCTCCACCGCGCGGCGCACCGCGCGGCGCATGGCCGCGTTTTGCGAAAGCTGCCCGGCGTACAGCTCCGGATAGCCTCCGGGCAGATACAGCCCACCCGCTCCCCCGGGCAGCGCCGCGTCATGCACGGGGCTGAAAAATACAAGCTCCGCGCCCGCGTCCCGCAGGGATTCCAGCGTTTCGGCATAGGAAAAGCAAAACGCCTCGTCCCGCGCCACGGCGATGCGGCAGCAGAACCCCCTTCCACCGCTGAAGC
>NZ_JAFOIN010000016.1:0-15871 GCF_017421385.1 Ruthenibacterium sp.
CTTTTTTGCACCTGAAACGTTGGCGAGGCATTGCTACTCGATATGCAAAAACTACAACATCTTTTCTGGCTGCTGTGCAAATTCGTTGCATTGCTATTTGGTGTACTGTTTTGACCTGATCTTGTGTAGACACTATTTAAGATACAGCAATACATCAAGATAAACGACCTTATTCCTGAACTGCTTGAAATGGTGGATGGCAATGAGATAAAATTCAATCCCGCCTATGAGCTTGCATTTTTAAGACTGGAGGAACAAGCTGTGCTTTATGACATTTTACAGGCGGAGGAAGTAACACCATCACTTTCACAGGCCCAGCGGCTTAAACGTGCCAGCCAGGAGGGACGATTGTCCGAACAGGACATTGCCGCGATTATGCGGGAGGAAAAGGCTCAGACCAGAGATACAGGGAAAGTAACTCTTCCGGCAAAGGAGATCGAGCAATTCTTTCCGAAAAGCTATACGCCCGAACAGAAAAAGAAGATTATCGTAAAGCTTCTGGCAAATTGGGCACGTCAGCGAGGAGCACAAGAGCGGTAGGATGATTTTGCTGAAAAATTCGTTTCCAATTAAAAGAAAAAACATCCGGTATGGTATTGCTTGTTAAGAACATCACCACCTACAAGGAGCTAAAGCCGCTGTACGATGGATACAAGAAATCCCGCGACAAAGAAAAATTCCTGCGCGGGCATGAAAGCGACATTATCCTTATTTGCAATTCTAATGATGCGCCTACGTTTTTTGTTGTTGACGACTACACATTATTTTGATAAAATATAATGTGTGATAGTCGAAAAAGCGAGGTGGTAGCTATGACCGATAAGAAAACGATAAAAGAGCTGTTGAAAACGTCTATGGACGGAACGATCACCGCACAACAGGTGACAGCCGCAGGGCTGCACCGCAGCGTGTTACAGGAGCTTGTAGACAATGGAGAACTGTACCGTTTTGGACGCGGTTTATATGTGCGCAGCAATGCGTGGGAAGATGATTTGTACCTCCTGCAACGCAAGTATGGGCGCGGCATCTATTCCCATGATACCGCACTGTATCTGCTGGGCTATTCTGACCGCACTCCGATACAGTATACAATGACTTTCCCAAAGGGCTATAATTCCCCGTCCTTGAAACAGGAAAACATTTTGATAAAGCGTGTCGTGCCGGAGAACTATTCTCTGGGTGTGATTGAGATAAACTCCCCCTGCGGCAATCCACTTCGGATTTATGATTTGGAAAGAACGCTGTGTGACATTTTGCGCGGTAGCGGCAGCGACATTCAGATCATCACGGGCGCAATGAAACGCTATGCGGCTTCCAAAGAAAAAGACATCCACAAACTATTGCAGTACGCAGATCAGCTTCGCGTGAAGCCCAAAGTGCTGCGCTATATGGAGGTACTACTATGATTACCAAAAACCCAATGCAGCTAAAGGCACTTATCAAAAAGAAAGCAGCGGAAAAGAACATATCAGCCCAGCTCGTTATGCAGAACTATATGCTGGAAAGACTGCTGGAACGAATTTCCTTGTCAAAGTACAAGTACAATTTCATTCTCAAAGGCGGTTTTCTCATTTCCGCTATCGTCGGCTTGGACACAAGGGCGACAATGGATTTAGATACCACCATAAAGGGCTTTACGCTCACCCATGAATCTATCCGCAATATCTTTGCGGAGATTTGTGCTATCGGGGTTGCCGATGATGTGACCTTTGAAATAACGGATATTTCAGATATTCGTGAGGGCGACGATTATCCTGGAATCCGCGTAGGGCTGAAAGCCAACTATGCGCCGATTAGCGTGCCCTTGACTGTCGATGTCACCACCGGGGATATTATTACGCCAAGGGAAATTGAATACACCTTTTCGCTGCTGTTCGATGACCGCAGCATCAGCGTCCTTGCTTATAACCTTGAAACAGTTTTGGCAGAGAAAATCGAAACGATATTGTCCCGCAGTATAGCCAATACCCGTCCGAGAGATTTTTACGACATATATATTCTGTACGCCCTGCGCGGTGCGGAGTGCAATACTAAGATGCTGCTGCAAGCGCTGGAACGAACAGCGGACAAGCGTGGCAGCCGCAAAGTGCTGGAAATCTACCCGGAAATTATTGCGGAGATCCGCGCAAGCGAACAGCTCCGAGGGTTCTGGAAAAAGTATCAGCGCGATTTTGATTATGCCAAGGATATTTCCTTTGACGATGCCTGCGATACTGTCCAGCATATTATGGACGGTATCACAGAGTAATAGTGAGGTCTGAACAAGGGCGTGATTCTGTTGGGTATCTGTATGTGCGAGGAACCCATTCCGATTGATGCGGATAATTGTTTTATTCCCAGCAATCTCATCTGAGAAGTGGTATGAAAACAGGAATAAGAGAAAAGGGGTGATCTTAACGAATGGCAAAGAAGCATGGGCACTATTGCAAGGTCTGCGGAGAATATAAGTCGAATGAGAGTTTTTCCGGCAAAGGCCATAGCGCACATATCTGTAAAAAATGTGCGGTGTTGTCACCGGCGGAGCGTTCCAGGGAAATGACTTTGGCCCGGCTGATGAATCTCCCATATCGTTTGTCTGCGGAACAGAAAGCATGGCTCAAAGGACTGCAAAAGGACAAATGCCCTGAAATTGCAGAGGCCGCCCAAATGGTTTACGCGGAGCATTTTCCTTATGCTGAGAGAAACGAACGAAAACAGCAGCTTCATATCAGCGAGATGACATTTGTTGTCCAGGATGAATTGTGGGACGAGTATGGCGATTCCTTTGATGCACAGATCATGTTTATTCTTGACCGCAAAACAAGGCTCATCTCATGCACCCAAACTGGAGCCTCCAATACAATCGAACTGACGGCGAAAGAAATGAGAAAACTGCTTAACCGCATCGTCAATGCGTGCGAGGTATTCTGCTGGGAAGAAGATTTTTCTCAAGAAATGCCCGATATATTGGGCGAGGAAGAAGATTTTGCTGATATAGAAGTTTCTGAGGATGAAGAACAACCCTCATGGTCGGTTTCAGTCAGTTACTCAAATGGTGAAAAACAGCAAATGAAGGGCTTTGACATCCCCATTCGTGTCAACGAACTGGCGTTGGATTTACTGCAATACTTTGAGAATGATGAAGATGCAGACGATGATGAACCCTATATCTGAAAAACAGAATATCACTTGCAGAGCACCCGATTTCAGGTGCTCTAATTTTATAGAATAAAGGAGGGCAGACAATTTGTGCCCAATATGGGTGTGTCCAAGTATATATTTCAAGAGGCAAGCATGACACACATATCACAAAGCGTTGAATCTACCAGAGTAAAAACACATGACGGAAGTCGAAAAGTTGATGAACGATGAGGTGAATCGAATTTGAAAGTTTTGATCGTAGAGCCGGGGTATTCGCCCTATGAGGCGGACATAGAGAATACACCCGCATCCCTTACGGCGGTTTTGGAGTCGGAACAGTATACCGCAGCGTTCCCCTTTGACAATACGGTGATCGCCGCCGTGTACGGAGGGGATGCAGAAAAGCCGTACAACCGGACGCTGGGCAGCATCGGCCTTGTACAGGGGCGGTTCATCGTGTGCGGCAGCCGAAGGGGCCGGTTTGTGGGGCTGACGCGGGAGCAGGCGCAGCGGTATTCGCGGCGTCTGCACTTTCCGGAAAAATTTGAAGAAAGGGACGGGCGGCTGTACTCGCTGCCCTGCGACCCGAAAATAAAACCAAAGGACGAGCGGCTGGGTGATCCCGGCCGCTTTTCCTTTTTTGAGAGGTAAAGGAAAATGGAACAGGAAGAATACATCGTGGACGGGCACAAGGTGACGCACAGCGTGCATCTTGGCGACAGGGAAATATTCCTTGCGGTGCAGCAGGATGCGCCGCTTCCGTTCTATGTGGGGTACATGGAAGTGAGCTACTAGTTGGGCCTTGCCCGGTTCAGCGGAATAGAAGGCACAACGGAATATACAGAAGCCTGGGAGATGTTCATCCAGCGCCTGCAAAAGCAGATCGAACAGGTCCGCGCGCAGCGCCAGGAACACCATGCGCCGCAGCTCCTGACGGAGGCTGACTGCATCCGGGACAGCCGCGCGGGTGATTACGAGGGCAAGGTGCTTGTAATGCGCCCCGGCGTTCTGCGCCCGGAATACTGGAACGCGGCCCACCAGCTGTATTTTGCAGTGGACGGCAACGGCGCGCGTGCCGGCAGCCACGGCACAAAGGTGTTCTGCATCAACATATATACCGGGGAGCATACATATATCCGCCGCACGGACGTAATGGGGGCTGTCAAGCCGGACCGTCTGCCCGGCTGGGCAAAGGAAAAGGCCGCCGCGCTGCGGCAGGACTACCAGCGTGAAAAGGCCGCTGAAAAACAGCGGCTGGAGGGATTTTTGACGGCACGCAGGGAAAAGGAAACAGGCGAAACCCTGCGCCGCCCACGGGCGGCGCAGACACGCGGAAGGGAAAAAGGCGGGGAGCGATGATGGAGCTGGAAATCCAAACGATGCAGCCGGGGGAACGGCTGTACGCATACAGGCAGAGCACGCAGCTTGAGGGCCAGACAGGCGGCGTCGGATATCTGCGCGGAGACTTTGGTAAGGATGGCCGGGAATTTTTCACCACCTGGGAGGACGGACATGGCCGGTACAAAACAGATGCGTTCAGACAGGAGTTCGACCGGGTGGTCAATACCCTGCGGCAGTCCGGCGGCCTGTTTTCCGGCAGAAGTGAAATGGCGCGCTTCTGCCACGACCACGCAGACGCAGGATTTGACGGGAACTACTGCAGGGAATACGGATTTCGGATCAACACACAGCAGTACAGCTATCTGCTGCGCTGCCATGCCAATCCGGGCGACTACAATTTCTATTTGTTCGCGTATATGACGGAGCATCTGGACCGGCACATGGAGAATGCCGGGCGCGGTATCCGCTTCATCACGCCGGACTACAAAGAGTTGTTCCGAATCCCGGACGGCGATAAGGTCCGGATCACATGGAGCGACGGGGAACGGATCGAGCATACCTGCAGATATATTGACGACTGCCATCTGGAGCTGGGCCGGGGCATGGACGGCATCCGGCACATCTGCCAGCTTGCGGAGCAGCTCCGGCAAAACGGCGGCACGGTCATCCCGCTGCGCTCGTCCCTGCCGGAGCAGTGCTACAACCTCCTGCCCAGCACGGGCGGGATCATCCTTGTTAAAAAGGGAGAAACCGGCTTTTTCAAAACCGATCTTCCAGACATGGGGCGGGAGAAGAACCGCGCGTTCGTTTTGGAGACAAACGAAAAGCTGGGCGTGAGCCGCGCCCAGGCCGCAGCGATGTTGGCAGGCTCGATGTTCGGCTGGCAGACACAGGCCGCAGACCCGTGCAGCTATGACGAACAGGGGCGCATTCTGACCCCGAAGCAGAGATTCCAAAAAGAACGGGGCGAAGCCCGGTAAAAACGAAAACAGGAGATGAGCGGCGATGCCGGTGAACAGGCAGACCGTCCGGGAGCTGTCCCGGACAACGCTGTACAACATTACGAGCAGCGGGCAGGCGTGGCGTGCGTTCCTGGACGCCGCGGCGCGTCTGTACAAATACAGCTTTCCGGAGCAGGTGTTGATCTACGCGCAGGAGCCGGAGGCGACGGCGTGCGCGGCGAAGGAGGTGTGGTATACGCGGATGAAGCGGAGCCTGCGTCCGGACGCGCAGGCCATCGCGCTGCCGGACCCGCACAGCCATTTCGGGCGTCTCAAATACGTGTTTGACGTCAGGGAAACGCAGCCGCTGCCGGGCGCGCCGGAGTTCCGGCAATGGAGCCTGCCATTTGAAGCGCTGGAGCGTGTGACGGACAGGCTGGGACAGGAATATGGGATTTCCCGGGAACCCGTGGTGGCGGACCGCGTTTACGCGCTTGTGATGAACGCGCCGCGGGAGCTGTATCCGATGAAGCTGACGGCGATGCTGCGTGCGGCGGACGCAGAAGGCCGATGGTCCGGGCAGGACGACGCCGCGCTGGCCCGGCAGTTCCACCAGCTCGTGGCGGACAGCGCGGCATACATGGTGGGCGTCCGTGTTGGCGTTGGAACGGGTGCGGTCACGTCGGACGCGCTGGAAAGTATCACGCGCTTCAACAGCTCCGGACTGGCCGCACTCGCGGGCACTTATGCCAGCCGTCTGGCCGCGTCGGTGCTGCGGGATGTCGAACGCGCGGCCAGGGAAAACGACAGGCTTGCATTTCCGGCCCGCGGCGTGCAGAATGAAGGCAGAGAGGAATTTTCACATGCGGCTGAAGCTGCAAAGGAGGTACAGGACAATGACATATACAACACGGAACGGAGTGCGCTACCCGAACCTGATGCTGGAGGAACCGGAGACAGCACCGGGCAAATACGGCCTGCTGCGCCTCAGATATCTGGAGAAAAGCGACCCCGGTCAGCTGAACACCCTGCTGCTGGAGGGCGCGCTGAACAGCCATCTGGCACAGATCGACCGTCAGGTGCGCGGGCAGGTGGAGCAGACGATGGAGCGTCTGGTACAGCGTACGAAGCTGCCGGACAAACAGACGGACCCGCTTGGCTGGGCCGGGACGATGAACAGCCTGCGCCAGCAGGCGGAGGAAACGGCGATGGAACTGATCTACGGCAGCTGAGCCTGTTCCCGGCAGAAGAAGAGATACAGGAAACAGGGCGTTCCGACACGGAGCGTCCTGTTTCTTTGTCTCCGGATGAAATAGACGATATCCTGCGCTGTGACAGGGAATACAAAAAAGGCTGCAAAAAACAGGATATCGAATCCTTTTTCAGCACCACCATGGATATGCAGGAACGCAAAGCCTTTCTGGCGGACGCCATGGGACATATATATACGGAGCTGTTCATCGGAAACCACCGTTACGGATACTGCAACCGGGGCAACGGCACAGTGGAATTCTGGCGCGGCGGTTATCTGTCCGCGCGGGCGAAAACAACGCTCACGCTGTTGGAAGTGGCGGAGCGCGCGGCGCAGCTCATTGAACAGGGAACATACCGGCGCGAGGCCCCGCCCGCCGCATTTCCCATCGTGGAGGACGCGAGGGAGGAGCAAGCGGATGGAACGGAGGCTCCGAAAACGGCGCGGGCCGGGTTCAGCGAAGCTGAGATCAACGCGGTGCTCTGCCATGGCTCCGGTTTTTCGAAGGGGAAATTCCGCATTGCCGAATGGTATGGGGGAAAGCACACGGAAAAGGAGACCGCGGATTTTTTGAAGCACGAATACGGCGTCGGCGGGATGACATGGACATTTCTGGACGGCACACACGGCAGTGTGGACTACAACATGTACGGCAGGCCGGGCATTTCCGTGATACGCGGCACGGGTATGGACGCACCGTACCAGCTTTTGAAATGGCCGGAGGCGGCCCGGCGCATCGGACGGCTTGTGAAAGACGGCCTGTACCTGACGGACGAGGAAGAACAGCAATATCCAGAATGGAAGCGGGAAAAACAGGCGCAAAAGTTGAAAGCCGTGCGGCGGGATGCTGCCCGCGAGCCGCCCGCCCCGCAGCGTCCCTGTGCTGTGGACGACACCGTATACCTGGAGGACGGCAAGGCGTTCCACATCGTGGAGATCAGCGGGGACGGCGTCCGCCTGGAGGACGCGGATTTTCCGCTGCTCATGCGGAAGGAAAGCATGGAAGCCTTTGCAGCGCTGCTCCGGGCGGACACGCGCAACGCGCAGCTTTTGCCGCCCGGTCCGGCGAGCGGGCAGGCTGTGTACACAGAAGCCCCGCGGGACCTTTCGCTGCCTTTCAGCGGGGACCGTTATCTGGACCTGAAGGATCAATACAACCGTTACGCGCTGGGCTGCGGAAACGATGCGTATTTTTTGTTTTACGACGAGGACGCGCGCGTTGTATCGGGAGCGCTGCACACAAAGGTGCTGCATGCCGATGTGCCGCCGCTGGGCGAAGTGGATGTTACGGGCTTCCTTAAAGAGCAATGGCCCGCATATTTGAAAAAGCTGCTGTGCGCGGGCGTGGATACGGCGCTGTTTGAGCCGGGCGCGGGCCAGCCGGAGCCGGTCAGGCTGTGCCGTGCGGCAGAGGCGCTGCCGCGGGGCGGCATCATCGAGATCGAGGGCCGGGAGCACAGCATCACGGAAGTCAATTTCAAGTCGCGGACGGTCATTCTCAAGGACATGGAGCCGGAGCTGGGCCAGCCGCGGTATACGACGATGGACGTGTCCAGCGCCTATGACGCATTTCAGGAGGACGGCCAGCGGATGGCGGAGCTGCCGCAGGCGGCACAGGTACAGAAGGATACCCCGCCTGTGCCAAAGCTGGATTACCGCTATCCCACGGAGAATGCATCTCCGGGCGGCCCCAAGGCGCGGTTTGCGCTGAATGCCGCGGCCATCGGGACCCTGCGCCGTATCGAGGACGAGGGCCGTATGGCCACGGCGGAGGAACAGGGCATATTGGCGCGGTATGTGGGATGGGGCGGCCTTGCGGACGCCTTTGACGGAGAAAAAACCGAATGGGCGCAGGAGTACGCACAATTAAAATCCCTGTTGGATGAATCGGAATACATGGCGGCGCGCGCATCCACACTGACGGCATTCTACACGCCGCCCACGGTGATACGGGCTATGTACAGCGCGCTGGAACGCTGGGGCGTGACGGGCGGAAACATTCTGGAGCCGTCCATGGGTGTGGGCGCGTTTTTCGGCTGCCGCCCGGAGCAGTTTGATACAAACCCCACCGGGCTTTACGGCGTGGAGCTGGACCATATTTCCGCGCGCATTGCAGGGCAGCTCTACCAGTCGGCGCACATCTATGCCTGCGGCTACGAGAAAACGGCACTGCCGGACAGCTTCTTTGACTGCGCCGTGGGCAATGTTCCGTTCGGCAGCTTCGGCGTACATGACACGCGGTACGACCGGGAGCATTGGCTCATCCATGATTACTTTTTCGGCAAGACCATCGACAAGGTGCGCACGGGCGGTATCATCGCGTTCATCACCTCAAGCGGCACGCTGGACAAGGCGTCAGGCAATGTGCGGCGGTACATCGCCCAGCGGTGCGAATTGATCGGCGCGGTACGCCTGCCCAGCGACACGTTCCGCCAGAGCGCGGGCACAGAGGTGACGTCGGATATCCTGTTCCTGCAAAAGCGCGAACGCATGGCGGACCGGGATGAACCGTGGCTGCATGTGGGAAAGACCGGGGACGGCGTGCCCATCAACCAGTATTTTGTGGAGCATCCGGAAATGGTGCTGGGCGATATGGTGATGGAAAGCGGCCCGTTCGGCCCCCGCTCCGTTTGCCGCCCGCGTCCGGGACAGGACCTGGGCGCGGCGCTGCACGCCGCGCTGGAAGGGCTGGACGCACGGCTCCCGGCGGCGCTACCGCTGGAACAGGCGGAACAGGAGATCGAGGCGCTGCCCGCGGACCCGGATGTGCGCAATTACAGCTTCACGGAGGTGGACGGCAGGCTGTACTTCCGGGAAAACTCCGTCATGCGCGCGGTGGAGCTGGACGGGGCGAATACGCGCCGCGTGCGGGAGCTGATCGCGCTGCGCGGCCAGACGCGCAGGCTCATGCAGGTACAGCTTGACGGGTGCGGAGACGCGGCGGTACAGCTGGAGCAGGACAGGCTGAACCGGCTGTACGACAATTTTGTGCGGCGGTATGGCCGCATCAACAGCCGTGGGAACGCGGGCGTATTCCGGGACGACAGCGGATATTTCCTTCTGTGCGCGCTGGAGGTGTTCGATGACGAAGGAAACTTCAAGTGCAAATCGGACATGTTCACAAAGCGCACCATCCAGGCGCGCAGGCCCGCGACCGAGGTGGGGACAGCCAGCGAAGCGCTGGCTGTTTCCATTTCCGAACGCGCGTGCGTGGACCTTCCATATATGGCGCAGCTCCTGCGCACGGAGGACCAGGACGGGATCATCCGTGCATTGCAGGGCGCTATTTTTCGAGACCCGTCGCGCGTGCGGGAGGGTATCCCGGAAAGCGGCTGGGTGACGGCGGACGAATACCTGTCCGGGAATGTGCGGGAAAAGCTGCACACGGCACAAAAAGCGGCGGAAGCGGATGCGGCGTATGTAGTCAATGTATCCGCTCTGGAGCAGGTGCAGCCCGCGCCCGTTGAAGCCGGGGACATCGAGGTGCATCTGGGCGCTACATGGATACCGGTGGATGTTGTGAAGGATTTCATGGTGGAGCTGCTGGAGCCGTCCTGGAATGCCGCAGCGGTGATGGAAGTGATATATGTCTCATACACAGGCCAGTGGAACATCACAAACAAGGCAAAGGGCGCGGCGGCCAATGTGAAAGCAAACGAGACATATGGTACAGAGCGCATCAACGGATTTCACATTCTGGAAGCGTCGCTGAATATGCGCACGGTAAAGGTGTACGACACAAAATACGACACCGTATCCTGCCGGGAAATACGGGTTCTGAACAAAAACGAAACGATACTGGCGCAGCAGAAGCAGGACGCCATCAGGCAGGCGTTCCGCGACTGGCTCTTTAAAGACCCGGCCCGCCGTGAACGCCTTGTGAAGCTGTACAACGAAAAATTCAATTGCCTGCGCGGGCGGGCGTATGACGGCAGCCATATTTCCTTTCACGGCATGTCGCCGGAGATCGTGCTGCGGGAGCACCAGCGCAACGCCGTGGCGCGCATCCTTTACGGCGGCAACACGCTGCTTGCGCACGTTGTCGGGGCCGGGAAGACCTACACGATGGCAGCGGCGGCGATGGAGGCCAAACGCCTGGGGTTGTGCAGCAAAAGCCTGGTCGTTGTGCCAAACCACCTGACGGAGCAATGGGGTGCGGAATGGCTCCAGCTGTATCCCGGCGCGAATATCCTTGTGGCCACGAAAGTGGATTTTGAAACCGCGAACCGGAAAAAATTCTGCGGGCGCATTGCCACGGGAGACTACGACGCGGTGATCATCGGGCATTCACAGCTTGAGAAGATCCCGCTGTCGGCGGAGCGGCAGGCGGCCATGCTCCAGCGCCAGATCGACGAGATCACCACGCAGCTTGGCCTTATGGACAGGGATACGCCGCGCTTTACGGTCAAGCAGATGGAACGGACGCGCAAGGGGCTGGAAACACGGCTGGAGCGTCTTAACGACGACAGCCGCAAGGATGATGTTGTGACCTTTGAAGAATTGGGCATTGACCGCCTTTTCATTGACGAGGCGCACAACTTTAAGAATCTTTTTTTGTACACAAAGCTGAGAAATGTGGCGGGTGTTGCGCAGACGGAAGCGAAGAAATCCAGCGACCTGTTTGCCAAATGCCAATATCTTGACGAGTTGACGGGCGGGCGAGGCGTGGTGTTTGCCACAGGCACGCCGATCTCCAACAGTATGGCGGAATTGTATACGATGATGCGGTATCTGCAATACGGTATGCTGCAGGACCGGGGCCTGACGCTGTTCGACGAATGGGCGTCCACGTTCGGGGAAGTGACCACGTCGGTGGAGCTGAAGCCGGAGGGGACGGGATACCGGATGCGCACGCGGTTTTCCCGGTTCTACAATTTGCCGGAGCTGATGGCGCTGTGGCGCGAGGCGGCGGACATCCAGACAGCGGATATGCTGAATTTGCCTGTGCCGGAGGCGGAGCGGAAAAATGTTGTGGTAAAGCCCACAGACATCCAGCGGGAAATGGTGGCTGAACTGGGCGAACGCGCCGAGGCGGTGCGGAACGGGAATGTAGACCCCAGCGAGGACAACATGCTGACGATCACAAACGATGGCCGCAAGCTGGCGCTGGACCAGCGGCTCATCGATCCGCTTCTGCCGGATGAGGCGGGCAGCAAGGTCAATGCCTCTGTGGAGGAGGTGTTCCGGCTCTGGCAGGAATTTGCATCCACCAAAGGGACACAGCTTGTATTCTGCGACCTGTCCACGCCAAAGGCTGAGAAGAAGATCAAATGCATGACGGACGGCGTGGCGGCGGTACAGGCGGCAGCGTTCAGCGTGTATGCCGATGTACGGGACAAGCTGATCGGGCACGGCGTGCCGCCCGGCGAGATCGCGTTCATTCATGACGCGGACAACGAAAAGAAAAAGGCGGAGCTGTTCGCAAAGGTGCGCTCGGGTAAGGTGCGCATCCTGCTGGGCAGCACGCAGAAAATGGGAGCGGGCACGAACGTGCAGACGCTGCTTGCAGCGGAGCATCATCTGGATGTGCCGTGGCGGCCAAGCGACATAGAGCAGCGGGAGGGCAGGGCCATCCGGCAGGGAAACACCAACAAAAAGGTGTTCATCCACCGTTATGTGACGGAAGGGACGTTTGACTCTTATTCGTGGCAGCTCATTGAGACAAAGCAGCGGTTCATATCCCAGGTGATGAGCGGCAAAGCGCCGTCCCGTTCCTGTGAGGACCTGGATGAAGCGGTGCTGTCCTATGGTGAGATCAAGGCGCTGTCCACAGGCAATCCGCATATTTTGGAGAAGGTACAGCTTGAAACGGACGTGACAAAGCTGCGGCTTTTGAAATCAAGCCATGTGTCCCAGCGGTACAGGCTGGAGGATATGCTGCTGCTGGAATATCCGCAGCAGCTTTTGGAGCGGCGGCAGAAGATCGGCGCCATTGAAAAGGACATCCCCCGGCGCGACGCGAACACACCGGAGGACAGGGAGCAGTTTTCCATGACGGTCATGGGCCGGGAGTACACGGACAAGGCCGCGGCGGGCGCTGAGCTGTTGGCTTTGTGCCAGACGGTGGTGCAGCGCGGCGAAGCGATGGAAATAGGCTCATACCGCGGGTTTGCGATGCGGCTTGAATACCGTGCGATGGAACAGGCGTTTGTCGTGGGCCTGCGCGGCGCGGCGGTGTATTTTGCGGAGCTGGGCACGGATGTACAGGGCAACCTTGCCCGTCTCAACAATGCGCTGAACGGGATGGAAGCCCATTTGAAAAAGCTGACGCAGGAGATATCGGAGATCGAAAAGCAGCAGGAAAATACCCGGCAGGAGCTGGAGAAGCCGTTTGCACAGGAGCAGGAGCTGGCTGAAAAGGAAGCGCGGCTCTCGGCGGTGAACGCACTGCTGAACATCGACGGGAAGAACAGCATCCCGGATTTGATGGACGATACGCTGGATATTGAGCCGCCGCAGCGGGCGGCGAAGGACTATGAGAGATAACAGAGGGAGCTTTATGAACAATACGGAACGATTGATCGGAAAAATGAATGATGAGCTGGCGGCTTTTGTGGCCGGGCTGGAGCGTCTGCCCGTACAGGATGTGATCGAAAAGGCTGGCGAAATTGCGGTGAAAACAGATATGGCGCTGCTGGTGGAAGAAGCTTTCCTTGGCCCAAAAGAAACAAAGGCGCTTTTGGGCATGCGCATGCCGCTGGAATATTTGTATCAGGAGTACCTGAAAAAGGATACGGGCCTTTCCAATGTCCTGATCGACCATATGCAGGATGCGGCGGCAGAGGAAGCCGGACGGCAGCGAAAAAGAAACCGGGAAAGAATTGCGGGCGAAGCCCGATAGAAAAAACGGAGGATACAGAACATGACAAAACAGCAGATGAAAGTGATTGCGCAGGCGGAGCATGAGATGTTTTGCCTGCGGGACCTTTTGGAGGGCAGCGTGCCCGCAAAGGTGATGAACAGGGCATATGAATATGTCATCAAGCAGGACCTGCTTTCCGTTTTACGGGAAACGCCGCTTACCCACCAGCAGCTTTCTGTTTTGACGCCGCAGCGCAGGCCGCTGGATTTCCTTTACCGCCTATGGCTGAAAACAGAATATTCGCACATCGACGCGCTGCGCAGGGCTGTGCGTCGCGAGACGCGGCGCATCTATCTCAAGCGCCAGACCGAGGCGTTCCGAAAAGAGCATCCGATGGGATGAATCTATTTGTAGGAGATGACGTGACACAATGGGTTATCAGGAAAGCCTTATATACATCCAGCCGCAGGAGCAGGTTGGGCAGATTGTAAAAGAGTATTTCATGGCGCGGCAGCAGGACCCCAGCGGGCGTTTCTTAGCGGACATTCCCGCCGCAGTCAGGCTGCAGGCCCCGCTGAAAGGCTGCCCGGCGGGTTCCGTGCTGCTTTGGGCAGCGGGCGAGCGCAGCAATAACATGCTGCAGGCGGCGATGCCGGACGATTGGAGACTGCCCGGATTTTGCACGGTGCGCACGATCCCGGTGGAGGATATACAGCATTTGCTTGACCATGCGGTCCGGGACGGGATCGAAAATGAGCACCTTGCATACAACAGAAGCTTTAAATATATGCCGCTGGACCTGTATTTTGTCGAATATGTGTCGATGCGGGAGCGGCGAAAAACGAACAGGGAAAAAGGAGGCGGCGGGCCGGAGCGGTAATTCGCTTCGGCCTTTTTCGATGGAACATCAAATGAGCTTTACAAAAAATGCGCCGGATGAAGAAGCCGTGCGCCTGCTCCGGTACTACGAGGGGCTGGCACTGCACTACGATGTGCGGGGCTATTGTGTTTGTACCAGTGAGGGAAAAGACAGCCGCGTGCTGGGGCATCTGATGCGCCGGGCCGGAGTGCGGCATTTTTATATGCATAGTGTTACAGGCATCGATCCGCCGGAGCTTGTCTATTTCCAGCGTGCAAATTTCCAGGCATACCGCGATTTGGGGTATCTGACCTATGATGTGATGTACCAGTATAGTATGTGGAAATTGATGCGCATAAAGAAGATCCCGCCGCTGCGCAAGGTGCGATACTGCTGCGAACATCTGAAAGAGCGTCCGGTGCCGCAGCAGGGCCGGGCGATCCTGTCGCTGGGCGTGCGCAAGTATGAGAGTGTGGGACGGAGAAAAAAGCGCGACGAGTTGGAGATCGCATCGGACAAAAAGCGCGGTGACAACATCATCATGCCGTTTGACAACAGTGAAAAGCGAAGGATATTCGAGACCTGCTATCAGGACAACCAGAGGAGGATCAACCCGCTGGCGTACTGGACGGATTCGGATATCTGGTCCTATTCCAAAGATGTGGGGCTGAAGCAATGCAGCCTGTATGATGAGGGATTTACGCGGCTTGGCTGTATCGGCTGCCCTATGGCGCGGCGCGCGGGACGTGAGCAGGAGTTTCGCCGCTGGCCAAAATTCAAGGCGCAGTATCTGCGCACGTTTGGCCACATGCTGGAGGACAGGCGCGCGCTTGGCCTGCCGGTTCTGGAATTTGCCAGCACGCCGGAGCAGTGGTTTGAATGGTGGCTGAACGACAAGGCGGCGGACAAAGCAGACGGGAACCAGCTTACGCTTTGGGGATACGCAGAAGACCGCACGGCACAGCCTGCCCGGCTGCTGGACGATATTGCCTGGGAGCTTGGCGTGAATATTTCGGATTTGCGCCTTGTGCCGGAAACGAAGCGCCAGGCACTGGACATTATGCGCCATATGCGGGAAAGAGAAAGATATCCGCTGCACATGTGGGAGGAAGCTGTCTGTTATCTCACAGGAGAGAAGGTACAGTTCGGGGATTACGGAAAGATAGAGGCGTATTTTATCGGCAATACAAATTATGCAGCGGATCAATTTTGAGCATGGCAATGAACAATGAAAAACCGCAGCCTCCTGGCTGCGGTAAAGACGATTATTCAGGCAGAGCCATGCCAAGCTTATCCGCGATCTCGTCCAGCTTCATTCCGGATTTCTGTGCCTGTCTGACAAGGAATTTGATCTGATCGGCCTTGCTTTTACGCGGTTTGCGTTTTTTCGGCGTAAGTACATCTTTCTTTTTAACTTCTAAATAGTGTCTACACAAGATCAGGTCAAAACAGTACACCAAATAGCAATGCAACGAATTTGCACAGCAGCCAGAAAAGATGTTGTAGTTTTTGCATATCGAGTAGCAATGCCTCGCCAACGTTTCAGGTGCAAAAAA
>NZ_JAFOIN010000002.1:0-45821 GCF_017421385.1 Ruthenibacterium sp.
CGGCGGCGCACACCGCGTAGGGTGTGGGCACAGCCGCCGCGAAGCAGAGCCCCAGAGGGCGCAGGCCGCCCAGCAGCGGCGCGCCGGCGCCCAGCCAGCCCAGCAATGCGGCGCAAAGCTGGAACGCAAGAGGCAGAAGGCGTTGGGGCACGCCCGTGCGCATCGCCTTTCGCACCACGGGCCTTTCACGGAGTTTGACGGACATGTGGGTCACCATTCTTTCCTTCCGGGCTTTTCCGGCACGGCGTTGGACGGTGTGCGCCGGATCTGCCCGCTTTCTTTTCCCGCCCGGGCGGGGCGCTTTCCCGAAGAAAGGCATAAACCGCGCGCGGGCCGCATATCTATGGCAGGGTACCCACAATTATAAAAGTCCCCGGCAGAAGATTTTGTCTCTTCATGCCGGGGACTTGTTAAATTTGGTAATTTTTTACAATTACCTCCGTTTTGCCGATGTGACAGGGAGATAGCCTTTACAGGCGCTGGATGGCGGCTTTGACACGGGCGACCGCTTTTTCCTTGCCCAGCACAGCGGCCAGCTCGATGCCGCCGCCGGGGGTGAACTGCTTGCCAGACACCGCCACACGCAGAGGCCACAGCATAAAGCCGTTTTTCACGCCTTTTTCCTCAATCAGAGCAAACAGGGCAGCATGCACCGCGTCCCGGGTGAAGCCGTCGGCCGGAATGGCCTCCAGTACGGGCAGAATGGCTTCCAGCGCTTCCTTGGCGGTCTCGGCGGTGGTCTTCATTTTCTTGTTGGTATACATGGCAAGGTCATACTCGGGCATTTCGTCGATAAAGTCGATCTGCTCGGGGATATCGCTCATCAGCTCGCACCTCTGGTGCAGCACCTGGGCCAGCAGGGCCTTGTTGCAGGGCGTCTTGACGACACTGTCGATATACGGCTCGGCTTTTTCGAAAAACGCCTCCTCGCTCATGGCGCGGATGTATTCGGCATTGATATAGCGCAGCTTCGCGGGGTCGAAAATGGCGGGAGCCTTGCCGATGCCGCTCTCGTCGAACACCTCGATCATCTCTGGCAGCG
Source organism: Ruthenibacterium sp. (assembly GCF_017421385.1). NCBI lineage: Bacteria > Bacillati > Bacillota > Clostridia > Eubacteriales > Oscillospiraceae > Ruthenibacterium > Ruthenibacterium sp. Next base: position 1,043 of record NZ_JAFOIN010000002.1, read on the forward strand.
TGAAGATCTCGCGCTCGCCCTTGGGACTCCAGCCCAGCAGCAGAATGTAGTTGAGCACGGCTTCTTTCAGGTAGCCTTTGGCGACGAGGTCCTGATAGCTTGCGTCTCCGTTGCGCTTGGACAGCTTGTTCTGCGCGTCCTTCATCACGGGCGGGCAGTGAATATAGGTGGGGATATCCCAGCCGAAATCCTTGTACAGCAGATTGTATTTGGGCGTGCTGGAAAGGTATTCCGAGCCTCGGATGACATGGGTGATGCCCATCAGATGGTCGTCCACCACGTTGGCGAAGTTGTAGGTGGGCATGCCGTCGGTCTTGATGAGGATCTGGTCATCCAGCGTGGCGTTGTCCACCTCGATGTGGCCGTACACCACGTCCTCAAAGCTGGTGGTGCCGGTTTTGGGCATTTTCTGGCGGATGACGTAGGGAAGGCCGGCGTCCAGCTTTGCCTGCACCTCCTGGGGCGAAAGGCTGCGGCAGTGGCCGTCGTAGTGGGGAGCCTGGCCGCTGGCTTTCTGCACCAGGCGCATTTCATCCAGACGCTCCTTGTCGCAGAAGCAGTAATAAGCCTTGCCTTCTTTCACAAGCTGCTCGGCATAGCCCTTGAACATGCCCATGCGTTCACTCTGCACATAGGGGCCGACGGGGCCGCCGATGTCCGGCCCCTCGTCCCAGATGAGGCCCGTTTCGCGCAGGGTATTGTAGATGATGTCCACCGCACCCTCCACATAACGCTCCTGGTCGGTGTCTTCGATGCGCAGAATAAACGTTCCGCCGGCGCTTTTGGCTTTTAAAAACGCATAGAGGGCGGTTCGCAGGTTGCCTACGTGCATGTAGCCCGTGGGGCTGGGGGCGAAACGGGTACGGACGATATTCGATGCCATAGCTTTGGTACTCCTCAATTTTTGGATTTTGCCCGGCGCAGCCGGACGGACATGAAAAAACGGCGTTCCGCCGCGCTTTTATTCCTTATTAAGTTTAGCCGCAAGCAGGCTGTTTGTCAATTGCCCGGCCTGTTAAAAAAACGTTTGCAGCCCGGACACGCGCCGGGAAAACACCCCTACAGCGCAAAATTGCCCTTTTGCGCGCCGGAAAGGAGAACGGAGGGACCCCAAAAAGCGGCCGCGCAGCACAAAGCGTTTGGCATCCCGCAGAGGTTGGCGATTTTGCCGGCGGCCTCGATTGCTTTCAGGCTTAGGGTGTGCTACAATAATTTATATATTGTAAAAAAGCAGGGGGAACCCGAAATGGAAGAACAAAAAAAACGCATCCTGAGCGGCATCCAGCCCACCGGCACTTTTACGCTGGGCAATTATGTGGGCGCGGTGCGCAACTGGGACGCGCTGCAAAGCGATTATAACTGTATTTATATGATCGCCAACATGCACGCCATCACCGTGCGCCAAACGCCGGCGGACCTGCGCCGCCAGACGCGGGAGGCTGCGGCGCTGCTGCTGGCTTGCGGCATCGACCCGGACAGGAGCGTGCTGTTCGTACAGAGCCATGTGCCCGCTCATGCGGAGCTGTCGTGGGTGCTCTCCTGCAGCACGCCCTTCGGCGAGCTGACGCGTATGCACCAGTTTAAGGAAAAGAGTGCCAGGCATCCGGAGGATATCAACGCGGGCCTGTTTACCTATCCTGTGCTCATGGCGGCTGACATCCTCATCTACAATGCCGACCTCGTACCCGTGGGCATCGACCAGAAGCAGCATCTGGAGCTGGCGCGCAATGTCGCCCAGAGGTTCAACGGCGTATACGGCGACACCTTCGTGGTGCCCGACGGCTACATCCCCAAAACAGGAGCCAAAATCATGAGCCTGCAGGAGCCGGAGAAGAAAATGAGCAAAAGCGACACCAACGTCAACGGCTTTGTGCTGATGCTGGACGACGCGGATACCATCGTGCGCAAATTCAAGCGCGCCGTAACGGACTCCGACGGATGCGTGCGCGCCGCCGGGGACAAGCCCGGCGTCACAAATCTGATGAGCATTTACAGTGTGTTCACGGGCCGCGATTATGCCGCCATTGAGAAGGAGTTCGCGGGCAGGGGCTACGGCGAGTTCAAGCTGGCCGTGGCCGAGGTGGTGAAGGATGCTTTCGCCCCCATCCAGGCCGAATACAAACGCATCCTGGCGGACAAGGCTTATCTGGACGGCGTGCTCACCGAGGGCGCGCGGCGTGCTGCCGCCATTGCGGACCGCACAGTGACAAAAGTCTACAAAAAAGTCGGTTTTTTGCAAATTTAACCGTATTTTAGCGTATATCAGTTTACAAATTGTTAAAATATTCTTTTTATTCCACATATTGACAGATTCTGTAAAATTCTGTATAGTAATATCAATGATATCCGGCGGGAGGGATACCCGCCGGAAAAAGGAAGTGGGAGAATTGAAATCTACGGGAATCGTACGTCCGGTGGATAATCTGGGCCGTATTGTGCTGCCGATCGAGCTGCGCCGGGTACTGGATATCGACAAGGACGCCGCGCTGGAAGTATATGTGGACAATGACAGCATTGTGCTCAAAAAGTACCAGCCTGCGTGCATCTTCTGCGGCAGCGCCGAAGGCGTCGCGCAGTATCAGGGCCGGAACATCTGCGGCGCATGCCGTGAGGCGATCGCGGCCCTTAAATAAAAGGCGGGGCGTCCCCGCTGCCGGAGCTGCGTCCAACGCATTCCGGCTGTTTTCCGTGTAGCCAGCAGCGCGTAAAAAGCCGCCACAAAGTGGCGGCTTTCCTTTTGTGAAAATTCATGCTATGATAAAAAAGCTTATTTTTCCTTTTCGATGCGGGCCTCGCTCGTCTTGATGAGGTTCAGCAGGCTGGTGGCATACAGAGGATAATCCCGCGAAAGGCTTTCTGTCGTCATGGCAAAGGCGCTGGTGTCCTTCAGCGGCGCGCCCAGGCCGATGTCCTCGCCCGCGAGAATGGCCTTAACGTTGGATTCCGCAATGTGCATCGCGGCGTCGGAATAGCCGCCGTACAGATTTTTCTTCACGCCGAACATGCTGCTGGTGTTTTTCGGTCCCGCGCCATATACCAGACGGAACATTTTATACACAGCCAGCATCAGATAACCGGAGATCTCGCCCACAAGGCCCTTGTCCGGGCAGGCGTTCAGCTTGTCGTACAGGATATTCAGGCTGTTGGAGATGAGCTTTTTGTTGAAAGTGGGCAGTACGCTGCCGCGGAACACGCCGTCCTTTGCGCCTTCGGGGCTGGGGATATCCTCCACCGAAAGGGTGAGGCCGCTTCGGTCCGCGCTGCGGCCCAGCAGGTAATCGCAGGAAACGCCGTAATAATCAGCCACGCGCACCACAAATTCAAGCCCGCATTCGCGGATGCCTTTTTCGTAGTGCGACAGCAGCGCCTGGGAAACGCCCAGATCTTCGGCGGCCTGCTTTTGCGTCACGCCCTTTTCTTTGCGCAGAAGCGTGATGATCCTGCTGAAATCCGATACCATTACCGCATACCCCTTACACAATTACGTACTGTAAATTATAGTACAGCAAAAACATTTTGTAAATACAAAAATTTCCGAAAAAACCCCACGGCCCGGCCGGGTCCGACAGGGTTTGCTATATCTTCGGCCCAACGCCGCCCATGTGCCTAAATATAGTGGGCGGGCTGGAGATTTTGGCCAAAAATGTGGCTGAAAAATAATTAAAACCGCTGAAATTCCCGCAGCGGACCGATAGGAGGAACTTTTATGAAAAATTACCGCCTGTATCTTGTGCGCCACGGCGTCACGCAGGGCAACCTGGACGGCATTTATATGGGCAGCGGGACGGACCAGCCCCTGTGCGCACAGGGCGCGGCGCAGCTGCGCGCGTTGGCCGCACGCTTCCCGTATCCCAAAGCAGAAACGGTGTTTTCAAGCCCTATGCGCCGCGCGGTGGAGACTGTGGAGCTGCTGTTCCCGGACGCAAAGGATAAGATCATCCTGGCGGACCTGCGGGAAAACGCCTTTGGCGAATTTGAGGGCCGTAAGGTGACGGAGCTGGTGCAGGATGCGCATTTCAAGCAGTGGATGGACCCGGCGCAGCACTATACGCCCGAGGGCGGGGAGCCTGCGGCGGAGTTCCACAAGCGCTGTTCGGATGTGCTGATGGGCATGTTTGAATTTATGATGAAAAGCAATATCTCCGAAGCGGCGTGCGTCACCCACGGCGGCGTCATCATGAGCATGCTGGCCCAGCGCGGCATGCCGCGCCGCGCGCCGGAGCTTTGGATGGCGGACAGCGGCTGCGGTTATCTGCTTCAGTGCAGCCCGGAGCTGTGGATGCGCGACGGCATCGTGGAAGTGAGCGATATCATCCCGTTTGGATATCTGGATGAAGAGGAGGGAAAATGATGGGCATGGTACACATCTATACCGGGGACGGAAAAGGCAAGACGACGGCTGCCGTGGGCCTTTGCACCCGGGCCGCGGGCCACGGTAAAAAAGCCGCGTTCTATGAATTTTTAAAGGGTGCAAAAACCGGCGAGGCAAAGAGCCTGGCTGCGCTTGGCGTGGAGTTTTACTGCCCGGTGGAACGGGAAAAATTCACCTGGACGATGACAGAAGAGGAAAAAGCGGAATGCCGCGCCCGCCAGGCGGACACGCTTGCCCGTGCGGCGGCACACATGGCGGAGTATGACCTTGTGGTACTGGACGAGGTGCTGTGCGCGGTGAACGCCGGGATGCTGTCTCTGGCGGATGTGCTGCGCACAGTGCGGGAGAAAGCGCCGAACACGGAGCTGGTGCTCACCGGGCGCGGTGCGCCGGAGGAGCTGATTGCCCTGGCGGATTATGTGAGCGTCATCGAGGCGCGCAAGCATCCCTTTGCCGACGGCGCGCGCACCGCGGCCCGGGAGGGCGTGGAGTATTGAAAAAGCCTTCTGCGCGGCAATAAATAAAAAATAGCCGCAGGCTGTTTTTTGGCCATGCGGGCCGTCCCCGGCCTGCGGCCATTAAAATGAGCTTTTTATAGCTTTGCTGTGCAAAGTTATAAAAAAGTTAAATCATAGGACACCTGGAGAGAAGAACGCCCGGCACTCCGGCACAGAGCCTGCGCCGGGTGTTTTTTTGAAATGGAAAGAAAGTGTACCGGACAGTAAAAAAGCTTTACACAAGCTCGCACAGGATGCTGTTCTGAACCAGCATTCCCCGGGGCGTCAGGCGCAGGACGCTGCCGTCGAAAACAGCCAGTCCATGCTCCGCAAGCGTTTGCAGGAACCGGAGCTTTTCGGAGGAGAAGGATACGCCGTACCGCGCGCGCAGCGCGCTCAATGAAAGCCCGCGGGAAAGACGGAGCTGGAGCATGATGTAATCTTCGGCGGTGCATTCGCCCTGGGGTTCGTACACCGCGGGCGCGGCAAGGAACGCGGCCGTGCCCGCCGGCGTGGCAAAGCGCTTGCCGCCCATGCAGCTGTGCGCCGCGGGGCCAAGGCCAAGATAATCGCCGCAGTCCCAATAGATCCGGTTGTGGCGGCTTTCAAAGCCGGGGCGGGCGAAATTGGAAATTTCGTATTGCGCGTAGCCCAGCGCCGCCAGCTTTTCCACGGCGGCAAGATAAAAATCCGCAGCCGCGTCGTCGCCGGGCAGCGCTTCCGGCGGGCGCTTGCCGAACACCGTGTTCGGCTCGATCTTCAGCAGATAGCCGCTGATGTGGGTGCAGCCGCTCTCCGCCAGCAGGGCGATGGTTTCGTCCAGCTCGGCCATGGTATAAGCGGGCAGCGCAAGCATCAGGTCGCCGCTGATGTCGGTGAACCCTGCCTGCACGGCCATTCCCAGCGCGCGGCGGCTTTGCGCCGCGGTATGGCGGCGGCCCAGGCGGGCCAGGCTGTCGTCCCGCGCCGTCTGTATGCCCAGCGAAAGGCGGTTCACACCGGCCCGGCGGAACGCGGCCAATCGCTCGGGCGTGACGGTCTCGGGGTTGGCTTCGAGCGTGATCTCCGCACCGGGCACCGGCCCGGCGGCGCGGATGAGACGGGCCGCCTGCGCGGGCGTCAGCAGCGAGGGCGTGCCGCCGCCGAAATAGAGCGTGTCGGGGCGCAGCGGCGTGGAGCCGCAAGGCGAAAAACGGTCCATTTCCCGGCACAGGGCGTCAATGTACGCCTCGGGTACACCGTCCGGGCATGGGGTGGAATAGAAGTCGCAGTAACGGCATTTGGAACGGCAATAGGGGATATGGATGTAAAGGCCAAACATATTACACCTCATTGGACGTTTATTACCTTAACTTTATCCGGAATAGAGATAAAAGTCAATCTTGAGTGCGCCTTTGCGACAGGCCTCAAAAGAGGCGGAACAAGATATTTGCGGAGAGAGTAAGAGGCCACGCGTTTTCGCGCGGCGAACGCAGCGGCGGCAGGGCGGTTTTTCTGCTGTGAAAAACACAGCGGCCCGCTCCGGTTTCCCGGCGGCGGGCCGCTGCAACGGCGTTTTTCAGCTGTTGGCGTCAGGCTCTGTAGCCCACGGCGTCGGCCAGCTCCCTGTCGATGACGACGACGGCGTCCTCGTGCATCTTCAGCATCGTGGAGGGGTTTTGCGTGGTGATGACGTCGTCCATGATCAGCCCCTTGATGGCCGGGACCTTGGCAAGGCCCGTAGCGGCCAGAACGACCTTTTTCGCGGCGAGGATATCGCCCATGCCCATGGTGATGGCCATGGTGGGCACGTCCTCTTTTTTCTCAAAGAAGCGGGCGTTGGCGTTGATGGTGCTCTCGGTCAGCTTTTCGGTGTGGGCCACGGCGATGAGGTGGTCGCTGGCCTCGTTGAATGCGATGTGGCCGTTGTTGCCGATGCCCAGCAGCTGCAGATCCGCCGCGCCGCCCTCACGCACCTTTTCCTCCAGCTCGCGGGCATTGGCCTCGAAATCGCCCATGCCGCTGGCTACAAAGGTGTTCTTTTTATCAATGTTGATGTGGTCGAACAGATTGGTGTCCATGAAATAGCGGTAGCTCTGGTCATGCGTGCCGGGGATACCGCAGTATTCATCCAGGTTCACGGTGTGCACGCGGGAGAAATCCACCTCGCCGGCCTTATTCATCTCAATGAGCTTTTTGTAAATGGGCACCGGCGTACCGCCCGTGGCAAGGCCGAGCTTGGCATCGGGCTTGGCGTTTACAAGTTCCTTGATCATATTGGCGATGACCGCGCAGGTCTCGTCATAGCTGTTCGTTACGATAACTTTCATGGAAGTCGCTCCTTTTTCTTTATTTTAAAGGCTTCTTTACTTTTAATCATAGCGTTTTTTGCGTGGGGTTAAAAGGCGTAAAAAGCCTTTAATTTTGCACAAACGTGCGCGGCGCTGCAAAATGCGGCCCTCTCAAATGTACAGCGCGCTTTCCAGCTCGTTCACCGCGCCTCCGCGCGCCGCGCCCGCGTTCTGCGCGCGGAAAGCGGCGGGCGTTTGCCCGGTGTGCTTTTTGAACACCTTGCACAGGTAGTTCGCGCCCGAAAAGCCGCACAGCGTGGCCACTACTTCCAGCGGGTAATCCCGCCGGGCCAAAAGCGCCTTGGCGGCGTCCAGCCGGACACCCGTCAAATACTGCCCCGGCCCCACGCCCATTTCAGCCGAAAACACCCGCACCAGATGGCTTTTGCTCACGCCCAGCTGGGCGCTCAGCTCCTCCACGCCGTACAGGCCTGCATAATTCTGGCGGATGGCCAGCACCGCATCCGCCACCAGCGGCGAAAGCCGGGGAACGGCCGCGTCGGCGGCGGCAAGTTCGCACAGAATATGGTAGCACAGCGCGGAAAGCCCGGCCGCGCCGCCGCGTTCCATGGCGGCGGCAAGCTCGCCCAGCAGCTGGGCGGCCATGGGGCAGGCGCTGCAGTCGCTGGCAAGCGGGGCGGGCAGGCCCGCGGCTGCGGCCTGTGCAGCTGTGCCGGAAAAACCAGCCGCCAACACGTGGCAGCCGGTCACGGGCGTTACCTCAACAGCCACGCCTCCCGCAAGGAACAGCCCGCCCGCCGCCAGAAGCACGGGCTCGCTGTCCGCGGAAGCGGCCGCGCGCCCGCTGCTGGCCAGCACCACCGTAAAAGGCGCGGCGGGCAGCAGCACAGGCGTTTCGCCTGTGACCTCCCGGCAGAACACCGGCGTGCAGACGGCGCTTTCGTCAAATATCAACAATATCCACTCCGTATCAATATTTTACTATTTAAAACAGCGTTTCCAGCTGATATTATTATATTAAAGACGGAACCAACCGTCAAGGATATCAACAAAATCCAAAATTATAGAAGAATACGGAGGCTGATTCTTATGGCAAGCATTAGCTTGAAAGGCATCTACAAGATTTATCCGGGCGACGTGACCGCCGTTTCCGATTTCAACCTTGAGATCGAAGACAAAGAGTTTATCATTCTCGTCGGCCCTTCCGGCTGCGGTAAATCCACCACGCTGCGCATGATCGCCGGCCTGGAGGAGATCTCCAAGGGCGAGTTGTACATCGGTGACCGCCTGGTGAATGACGTTCCCCCGAAGGACCGCGATATCGCGATGGTGTTCCAGAACTATGCTCTGTATCCGCACATGACGGTTTACAAGAACATGGCTTTCGGCCTTGAGCTGCGCAAGACCCCGAAGGACGAAATCGACAAGCGCGTGCGTGAAGCCGCCCGCGTGCTAGACATCGAGCATCTGCTCGACCGCAAGCCGAAGGCTTTGTCCGGCGGCCAGCGCCAGCGTGTTGCCCTGGGCCGCGCCATGGTGCGTAACCCGGCCGTGTTCCTGCTCGACGAGCCCCTTTCCAACTTGGACGCCAAGCTGCGTACCTCGATGCGCACCGAGATCATCAAGCTGCACCAGAAGCTGGGCACCACGTTCATCTACGTTACGCATGACCAGACCGAGGCTATGACCATGGGCGACCGCATCGTGGTTATGAAGGACGGCCTGATCCAGCAGGTGGACACTCCGCAGAACCTGTACGATTATCCGTGCAATATGTTCGTCGGCGGCTTCATCGGCAGCCCGCAGATGAACTTCCTGGACGCTACTCTGGTGAAGGAAGGCTCCAACTACTATGTTGACCTGGGCGGCGACAAGCTGCTCATCGCTCCGGAGAAGGTTACTTTCGCGCTGGATGCTTATGTCGGCAAGGCGATCAAGGCCGGTATCCGTCCGGAGGACATCAAGGACGACGAGGAGTTCATGGAGAAGCACAAGGACGCCACCATCACCGCGCATGTGGAAGTTTCCGAGCTGATGGGCTCTGAGATCTACCTGTACCTGGAGTACAAGGATTACAAGATGACGGCCCGCGTGAACCCGGGCAGCAGCGCGAAGAATGGCACCGATGTGAAGGTCGCCATCAACACCAAGAAGCTGCACCTGTTCGACCCGGAGACCGAACTGGCCATCCTGAACTAAGCAGTACAGAGCAATAACAGCAACCAAAGCCCCGGCGCTTTTGCGCCGGGGCTTTTTTGTACACAAAAAAGCCGAGCGGAGTCTTTCCCCGCCCGGCTTCGCCGATTATTTTTTCTCTTCCTTTTTCGCGTCCAGCAGGGATTTCTCCAACCAGATGGTGCCGATCTCCAGCGCGCTCCACAGGCCGTTTTTATCGCTCTGCTTCTTCATGCGCTCGATGGGGCTTTTGGTGGTGTCGGTGGACAGCAGCGTAACGTGGATGCGGTCCGCCACCTGCACGCCGTTTTCTTCCTTGCTGGTGAGCACCTGCATGAAGATGACGTACGGGTCCGACAGGCTGCCGTAATAGATGTCGTTTTTGCAGCGCACCAGCGGACGGCCCTTATATGTGAGTTTGGGTGTAAAAGCCATGAAACGGGTCTCCTTTTAAGATTATTCGCCGAGGTAACTTTTCAGCAGCGCCTGCAGCAGATCGTCGCGGTCGATCTTGCGGATCAGGGAGCGGGCGCCCTGATAAGTAGTGATATAGGTGGGATCTTCCGAGAGGATGTACCCCACAAGCTGGTTGATGGGGTTGTAGCCTTTCTCCTTCAGGGCGCGGTAAACCTCCGTCAGCACGGCGCGGATCTCGCGGTCCTTATCATCGTAAATGGAGAAGATGGTGGTCGGTTCGCTCATACTCTCATTCCCTCCTACAAAAGCGTTCGGTATCAATCTATATTGTAGCCTAAAAGAGCCGCCGATGCAAGCATTTGGGGCAAAAACGCCGCAATCGGTATTGGGGGCTGCCGGCAAAGCAGCGCCTGAGAAGCATTGGCGCCGGGCTTACCGGCAGCCCCATTCCGGTTCGAACCCCATTTTCAGCTGCGCAGCTCCACGCCGATTTCCGCCAGGTTCGCCAGTACCTTTTTCACGGCGTTTTCGGCTTCTTCGTCGGTGAGCGTGCGGTCCGCCGCGCGCAGAACCAGACTGTACGCCAGACTCTTTTTGCCCGGAGCCATATGCTCGCCGGTGTATACGTCGAACAGCGTCAGGCTTTCCAGCGCTTTTCCGGCAGCCTTACGGATGCGCGACGCGATGTCTGCCGCGGGCACGGCGTCGTCCGCCACCAGCGCAAGGTCACGGGTAATGGCCGGGTGCTTGGGCAGCTGCTTGAACGCGGGGGTGCCGCCGCGGTGAGCGAACAGAACGTCCATGCGCAGCTCGGCGGCCACAACGCGCGGCTTTACGCCGTAGTTGGCCAGCACGGCGGGGTGTACCTCGCCAATGGTTCCCAGCTTATCTTCGCCCAGCCAGATATCCGCGCAGCGGCCCGGATGATACGATGTGCCCGCCGTGTTGCGCGCAAAGCGCGCGTCTGCAACGCGGGCCGTTTCCAGCAGCTTTTCCACCACGCCCTTCAGGCCGAGATAATCCCAGCCCGCGCCGTAGGCGCCCAGCATCAGGGTTTCCGTCTCGGTGGGGAGCTGGTCCGGGTCGGCGTTGGGGGTATAGGTGGTGGTGTCCTCAAACAGCGCGCACTCGGCGGCGCGGGCGTTGCAGTTGCGCGCGATTACATCCATCATGCTGGGCAGCGCCGTGGTGCGCATGATGCTGGTGTCCTCGCCCAGAGGGTTCGAGATGACCAGCGCGTTGCGCAGCGGGTCGTTTTCCGGCAGATTGACGGCGTCGAAGGCCTTTCGGCTGTAAAAGCTGAAGGTTTCGATCTCGTACATGCCGTAGCCCACCAGCGCGTTCATCAGCGTTTCATGGAAGGTCTGGCGCTCGGTGGGGCGGGCGCTGGCCACGCCCCGGATGGCCGTGCTGGGCATTTTGTTGTAGCCCACAAAACGGGCAACCTCTTCGGCCACGTCGCAGTCCCGCTCCATATCCCAGCGGCTGGAAGGGATGATAATATCGTCGCCGTCCATCCTGAAGCCCAGCGGCAGCAGGATATTTACCATCTGCGCTTTGTCCAGCTGCGTGCCCAGCAGGCGGTTCACCGCATCCACGCGCAAGGGGATGCGGCGTTCTTCGCGCTTGTGCACCCAGACGTCCACCACGCCGTTCACCACGTCGCCCGCGTCCAGAAGCTGCACCAGCTCCAGCGCACGGTCCAGGCAGCGGCGGCAGCCGTTGGGGTCCAGCCCTTTTTCATAGCGGCCGCTGGCCTCGGTGCGCATGCCCAGCTTTTTGGCCGTGGTGCGCACGGAGGGGCCGTTGAACATAGCGCTTTCGAACACGATGGTGGTAGTGTCGTCATACACGCCGGAAAACTCGCCGCCCATGACACCCGCCACGGCGATGGGGCCTTTTTCGTCGGCGATGACGAGCATTTCCTCACCCAGCGTGCGGTTTGCGCCGTCCAGCGTTTCAATTTCCTCGCCGGGCTTCGCGTTGCGCACGGTAATGTGCCCGCCGTTTACATATTTATAGTCGAAGCAGTGCATGGGCTGGCCGTATTCCAGCATGACATAGTTGGTGATGTCCACCAGGTTGTTGATGGGGCGCACGCCGCACAGGCGCAGGCGCTCGCGCATCCAGCGGGGGCTGGGCTTCACGCGCACGTTTTCCACCACTGCGCCCACATAACGGTAGCACAGTCCGGGGTTTTCAATGTCTACCTTCAAAAAGCGGTTCACATCGCCGTGGCCGGGTTTTACCTGCGGCTCGTGGTCCAGAAAGGGCACGCCGAAGGTAGCGGCGGCCTCCCGCGCCAGACCGCGCACGGCCAGACAGTCGGGCCGGTTGGGCGTGATCTCAAAATCCACGCACACGTCGTCCATACCAAGCGCCTTCACAGCGTCTGTGCCCACGGGCCATTCCTCGTCCAGCACCAGAATGCCGTCCTCGACGGCGTTTGGAAAATCGTGTGTAGTAAGGCCCAGCTCGGACAGGCTGCACAGCATGCCGCCCGATTCCACGCCGCGCAGCTTACCCCTGCGGATCTCCTTGCCGCCGGGCAGCTTTGCCACGTGCAGTGCGGCGGGCACAAGGTCGCCCACCTTCAGGTTGTTTGCGCCTGTGACGATCTGTACCGGCGCATCGCGGCCCACGTCCACCTGGCACACTACCATATGGTCGGAATCCGGATGGGGGACGATCTCCAAAATTTTGCCCACGACGACGTTTTTTATGCCGTCGGCCTCGCACTCGTAGGTTTCCACCTTGCTGCCGCTCATGGTCATGCGGTCGGCAAATTCCTGGGGAGTGCATTCAAATTCGGCGAACTCTTTCGCCCAGTTCATCGGCATTTTCATGGTCTATACACTCCTTTGTTCAGAATTGTTTGAGAAAACGCAGGTCGTTTTCGTACAGCAGGCGCATATCGTCGATGCCGTAGCGCATCATGGCGATGCGCTCCAGCCCCACGCCGAAGGCGAAGCCGGAATACACCTCGGGGTCGATGCCGCAGTTTTCCAGCACCTGCGGGTGCACCATGCCGCAGCCGAGGATCTCGATCCAGCCCTCGCCCTTGCACATGCTGCAGCCCTTACCGCCGCACTTAAAACAGCTCATGTCCATTTCGGCGGACGGCTCGGTGTAGGGGAAGTGGTGCGGGCGGAAGCGCACGCGCGTTTCTTCGCCGTACAGCTTTTTGATGAAAAGCTCCAGCGTGCCTTTCAAATCGCTGAACGTCACGCCCTTATCCACCACAAGGCCTTCGCACTGGTGGAAAATGGGGCTGTGTGTGGCGTCCACCGCGTCGGAGCGGTAAACGCGGCCCGGGCAGATGATGCGGATGGGCGGCTTCTGCTTTTCCATCGTGCGAATCTGCATGGGGCTGGTCTGCGTGCGCAGCAGCACGTTTTCGGTGAAATAGAACGTATCCTGGGTGTCCCGGGCCGGGTGGCTCTTGGGCATATTGAGCATTTCAAAATTGTAGTGGTCCAGCTCCACCTCGGGGCCGGAAACGATGTCGAAGCCCATGCCCAGAAAAATTTCCTTCAGCTCGCCCAGCACCTGCTCGAAAGGGTGGCGCTTGCCCTGCGCGGGCGCTTTGCCCGGCAGCGTTACGTCGATTTCCTCAGCGGCCAGGCGCGCGGCGAGCGCCGCGCTTTCCAGCTCTTTGGTGCGGCGCGCGATATCGGCTGTGATGGCCTCGCGCACCTCGTTGGCCAGCGCGCCGACGACGGGCCGTTCTTCGGCGGAAAGCCGGCCCATCTGCTTTAAAATGGCCGTCAGCTCGCCCTTCTTGCCCAGAAAGCGCACGCGCAGTTCGTCCACGGCGGCGGCGTCGGCCGCCTGGGCAATCAGCGCGTCCGCGCTTTGCCGGATGTTTTGCAATGCTTCCTTCATACCGTTCTCTCCTTTGTATGTTTTGCGGGACGAAGCGGAAAAAGAAAAAGCCCCGCCCCTGCGCTTTGACAGGGACGAAGCTTACCTGTTCGTAAACTCCGCGGTACCACCCACGTTTTTGCCGTACGATTGTACAAGAGCAAACACTCTGTTGTTCTGTAACGGGAACACCCGTCTCTGCCTACCAGCCGCAGCCTTCAGCAAAGCCACTCGTGAGTGAACTTCGGCGCGAAACCATCCCCGGGCGCTTGCAGCCTGCGGCGCCCCTCTCTGCAGGAGGACGGAACCTCGCGCGTACTCTCTCAGTCAACATGTTTGACGCATTTATTATACAAGCCTTTGCGCCGGATTGCAAGGCTTTTTTGGCAGAAGGACGCCGGACGCGGGGGAAATGGCGGAGCGGCGGAATGGTATATGATAAAAGAAAATAAAAGGAAAGGGCGCGGTGCAAAAAGGCGTTTGCCGGGGCTGTGTTTTCTGTAAAGCAACAGAACTTTACATAGCTTTTCCCCGGGCATCTCTTTTCCTTTTTTGCATTTTGCAGCGACGGATTTTACATTCCTCCGCTTCCTTTTTGCACGCGGATGGGATATACTGAAACTAGAGCGCAGTGTGGAAGGGAAACGAGGGGGAGCGGCGGATGATCATGGGCATCGGCGTGGACATGGTAAGCGAGGCGCGCGTTGCGCGAAGCATCAAGCGGCCGGGCTTTCTGGAAAAGGTATACGGCCCTGCGGAGCGCGCTTTGCTGGAGGGCCGGGGCATGCGCCCGCAGACGGCGGCGGCCAATTTTGCCGCAAAGGAAGCCTTTGGCAAGGCACTTGGCACAGGGCTTTTGCGGGAGTTCGCACTGTGCGAGGCCGAGGCGCTGCGGGATGAAAACGGCGCGCCGTATTTTTCCTTTTCAGGCCGGGCGGCGGCGCTGATGCAGGCGCGCGGCCTGACGGCGCATCTTTCGCTGACCCACGAGGGCGGCGCCGCCGCGGCCTTTGTGGTGCTGGAGCGGCGCGAGGCATCGGCCTCCCTGAAGGAGGAACCGGAATGCAGCACATTACGGTAGTGCCTTACGACCCAGCCTGGCCTTTATGAAGCGGAGGCGCAGGCCATCGCGGGGGTGCTGGGACAGCGGCTCACGGCCATCCATCACATCGGCAGCACGGCGGTGCCCGGGCTGGCTGCAAAGCCCATCATCGACATTATGCCGGTGGTGCGGGCCGTCACGGAGACCGATGAATGCCGCGCGGATTTCGAGGCGTTGGGCTACGAATATTTGGGCGAGTTCGGCATTCCGGAACGCAGGTATCTGCGCAAGGGCGGCGATGAACGGACGCATCAGATGCATATTTTTGCCTCGGACGATGTGCACGCCATTGCGCGGCACTTGGCCGTGCGGGATTATCTGCGCGCCCATCCCGCCCGCGCGGCGGCTTACGGCGCGCTCAAGCTGGAACTGGCGGCCCGGTTCCCTTATGACATCGACGGCTACTGCGACGGCAAGGACGCCTTTGTTGGGGCGCTGGAGCGCGACGCGCTGGAATGGCGCGCCGCCTGTGATTTGAAAAATGGGAGCAACAAAGCATGATAACACCAACCGAGATCAAACAAAACGAACAGATCCGCACTTACATTGAAAAGGCAGACGAAGCGCTGGCCGCGCTGGGCTATACCGAGCACAGCTACGCACACGTGACGCGCGTTGCGCATTTTGCCGAAAAGATCATGGCCGACCTGGGCTATCCCCGGCGCATGCAGGAGCTGGCGTGGATCGCCGGGTATATGCACGACATCGGCAACGTCATTAACCGCATCGACCACGCCCAGAGCGGCGCGGTGATGGCGTTCCGTATTCTGGACAAGCTGGGCATGCCCGCGGATGAGATCGCAACCGTGTGCTCGGCCATCGGCAACCACGACGAAAGCACGGCCTTCCCCGTGAACGCTGTGGCCGCCGCGCTGATTTTGGCTGACAAAACGGACGTGCGCCGCACCCGCGTGCGCAACCGGGACAAGGCCACCTTTGACATCCACGACCGTGTGAACTACGCGGTGGAAAAGGCCAGCACCACGCTGGACGCCGCCGGAAAGGCCGTAGTGCTGGACCTGCAGCTGGACACCGGTATGTCGCCCGTCATCGACTATTTTGAAATATTCCTCGAGCGCATGCTGCTGTGCCGCAAGGCCGCTGAAAAGCTGGGCCTTTCCTTCCGGCTGGTGGTGAATGGCCAGACGGTGCTGTAAGCGCGGCGAAAAACGGAACAATGTGCCGTGTTTTGGCGCATGTGATTAAGCGCCTCCCGGCGCGGGAAAGCTATTCTTGCCGGCAAGCAGGAAGTTTTTCACGCAGGGAGGTTTTTGATTGGAGCACAAGGAAGTAAAGCGCGGCGAGGTATTTTACGCCGACCTGAGCCCTGTCGTTGGCAGCGAGCAAGGCGGCGTGCGCCCCGTACTTATCGTGCAGAACGACGTGGGCAACCGCCACAGCCCCACGGTGATCGCGGCGGCTATCACGTCCAAGCAGGATAAGACGAACCTGCCCACCCACATTGGCATCAAGGCGGGCACCGGGGGCCTCACGCGGGACAGCGTAGTCCTGCTGGAACAGGTGCGCACGTTGGACAAGCGCCGTCTGCGGGAGCGGGCGGGGCAGATAGACCCCGACGTGCAGCGCCGTGTGGACGAGGCGCTGGAAATCAGCTTCGGGCTGGAGACGTTCTAGGGCAGCACCGCACAATTCATGGCTGTCGCCTTAAGTGCCGCCCCGCTTGCATATTTTCCGGCAGCTGTCACAAAAAACCTCGTGAATACACAAAGTATTCGCTGCGTTTTTTGTTTAAATTGCCAAAAAATCTGCCGGCGCAATTCGGCACTTAGAATTGTGCGGTATTGCCCTGGACCTTTCAGACAGAACAAAGCGGCGCCCGGCATGCTGCATGCCGGGCGCCGCTTTTCCGTGTGCAAAACTGCAAAGCCCGGCCCCGCTGCGGGGGCCGGGCTTTTTCGCGGGGTGCGCCTTACGCTTCCCAGGCGACCATCTTTTTTGCGGCTTTATAGATATCGCCGCAGCCCAGCGTGATGACAAGGTCGCCCGGCCGGGCGTTTTTCATCACATGGTCCACGACCTCGTCAAAGGTGTCGTACCACACGCTGCCGGGGACCTTGGCGGCAAGGTCCTTCGTTCGGACGGCGTAATCCTCCGCGCGTTCCCGGCTGCCCATGATCTCCGTCATCACCACTTTGTCCGCGATCTGCAGCACCCGGGCAAAATCGTCCAGCAGCATCTGCGTGCGGGTGTAGGTGAAGGGCTGGAACACGGCCCACACGCGTTTGTAGTCCATTTCCTTGGCGGCGCGCAGCGTGGCCTCCAACTCGGTGGGGTGATGGGCGTAGTCGTCGGCGATGGTCACGCCGTTTACCTCTCCCAGAAACTCAAAGCGGCGGCCGGCGCCCCGGAATGCGTTGATGCCCCGGGCGCACTCGTCGGCCGTGCAGCCGGACATCGTGGCGCATGCGAAAGCGGCCAGCGCATTGTACACATTGTGGCGTCCGGGCACCGAAAGTTCAATGTGCACTGCGGGCACACCCAGTACCTGCACGTCGAAGCAGAAGAACGATGGGCGGTATTCGCGCACATGCACGGCGCGGTAATCCGCGGGCGTGTCGATGCCGATGGTGCGGATGTGGCGGTCCAGATTGTGTATGACCTTAACGGTATTGGCGTCGTCCAGGTTGGCAATGACGGTGTGCGTGGTGAGCAGTGCGAATTTGCGGAAGGATTCCTCCAGGTTCTCCATGGTCTTGAAGAATTCCAGATGGTCCGCGTCCACGTTCAGGAGCACCGAGATATAGGGCACCAGATGCAGGAAGGTGTTGCTGTATTCGCATGCCTCCACCACGATCTCGCGCCCTGTGCCGTAGCGGCCGTAGGCGTCGATGAGCGGCAGCTTGCCGCCGATGACGGCGGCGGGGTCCGCGTGAGCCATCACCATGATCTGCGTTGTCATAGCCGTGGTGGTGGTTTTTCCGTGTGTGCCCGCGATGCAGATGGGATGGGGGTAGGTGTTGGCCACATAACCCAGAAGGATGCTGCGCTCCACGGTGGGGATACCCAGCCGGTGGGCCTCTTCGATCTCCGGGTTGCCCCTCATGATGGCGGCGGTATACACCACCAGCTCGGCTCCGTGCACGTTTTCGGCCTTGTGTCCCATGGAGATCGGGATGCCCAGCTTGCGCTCGCGGTCGATGATATCGCCCTCGTTCACGTCCGAGCCTGTGATCTCATAGCCCACTTCATGCAGGATCTGCACCAGCGGGAACATGCCGCTGCCGCCAATGCCCACAAAGTGCAGCTTGGTTTTGCCGTCCAGCAGTTTGCTGTCGAATGCGTTCATATCTATCACCTCGTAAAAATACGCCTTGTTCTTTTAACATTATATATTGATTTGATGGTAAAATAAACAATTTCCCGTAAATTTGGCCGGAAAGGGCATTTTCTGGTATACTGGAAAAAACAAAACCGGAAGCAAAGGGGCGCGGATACGGATGGATGTAGCGTTTGAAGGCGCGCATATGATATGGGACGGTGTGCTCCGCTGCACGGCGGACGACCCGGAGGCCTACTATGCAGCGGATGCGCGGCGGGTGCTGGAGCTGTTCGTGCTGGCAGCGGAGCAGGGACTGGAGCTGGAGGCGGATACGCTGCTGGCTGCGGCCGGGGCTGCGCCGGGCGTGCGGAGCCTGTCCGGGCGCGCGGCGGGTGCAGCGGCACAGCGGCTTTTGCTCTCCGGCGCACCCGAGGCACTGGGCGTTTTGTGCGCCGCAGGGGCGTATGCATCTTTCGGGCTGCCGCAGCGCGCGCCCTGTCTGCATGGCCTGGCGGAGGCGCCCGCCGTGCCTATGGCGCGGTGGTGGCTGTATCTGCGGCGGTGCGGGACATCCGCCGTGCGGGACGCATCGCTGTGCGCCGCGCTGGAACTGGACGCCGCTCTGCCGGAGCTGATGGCTGCTCTGGACGTGCTTGCTGCCCGCAAAACACCGCCCGCGGACCGGCAGCAGCTGAAGCGTGTGCTGAGCCGCCTGCCGGAGGCGCTGGACTATGACGCTGCCGCGCGCACGCTGGCTCTGGCGGACCCGCGCTGGAACAGCCAGCCCGCACTGTACGCGGCGCTGCGCCTCTCCCGTGAGCCTTATCTTCCCGCCCAGCTCGCCGTCACCAGTGCGGAGCTGACGGCGGCGCACATTCGGGGCGGACGGCAGGCATGGGTCCTGCGGGGCCTGCTGGACGCGGTCATCGCCGCGCCGCAGATCAACTTCCCGGAAGCGCTGCTGGCGCTGGCGAAAACGCTGGCCGGGCAGGCATGAGCCGCCGAAAATGTGAAAACACTGGAAATAGGCGGCGGAAGGCTTGCACTTGTGATATACAAATTGTATAATACCATTGATAACTTTAACTTGTTTTCGGTGGAAGCGCTGAAAGCAGAGGTGAGGAGTGCGGCAAGTGAAGAAACTGCTGGGGATGATCCTGACGCTGGCGCTGGCGGCGGGTCTGGCTTGGCCGGTGTACGCCGAAAGCAGCACCGTGCCGCCGGAGGTGACGGCGCACGCATACCTTGTCATGGATGCACAGACGGGGCAGGTGCTCGTACAGAAGGGCGGCGCCGAGCGGAATTATCCAGCCAGTATCACGAAGATTATGACGCTGGCGCTGGCTATGGAAAAATGCGGCGGCGACATGACGCAGCAGGTCACGGTCAGCCCGGACGCGGTCTATTCGCTGGAGGCGGGCTCGTCCCATGTCGCGCTGCAGCCGGGAGAGGTCGTGTCTCTCAACGATCTGTTCCATGCCACGATCCTGGCCAGTGCCAACGACGCGGCCAATGTGTTGGCAGAGTACACCGCCGGCAGCATGGAGGCGTTTGTGGAGTTGATGAACGCCAAAGCCGCGGAGCTGGGCCTGGCGGGCACCCATTTTGTAAATGCCAACGGCCTGCACAGCGCCGACCACTACACCACGCCCTACGACATGGCCCGCCTGACACAGTGGGCGATGACGGTGCCGGGCTTTTCCGAGTTGTTCGGCGCAACGTCCTATACCATGCAGCCCACCAACAAGCAGGAGCAGGAGCGTCTGTTTGGCACCGATAACTGCATGCTGGTAACGAACAAATACCAGTATGAGGGCACCACCGGCGGTAAGAGCGGCTGGACGGAGGAGGCGGGCTACACGATGGTGGAAACCGTCACCCGCAGCGGCAGAAGTCTGATCTGCGTGGTGATGGGAAGCGCAAAAAAGTATGACAAGTTTTCCGACAGCATCGCATTGCTGGATTATTGCTTCGATCATTTCACGCCCGTCACGCTGGCGGCTTCGGATATTACGTCCCCGCAGGTGCCGGTGTATTACGCCGAAGGAGCGCCCTCGGTGGGCAGCGCGCCGCTGGCCCTTTCGGAGGAGGGCTACACGTTCCTGCTCCACAGTGCGCTGGCTGCGGATGACGTGCAGGTCACGTTTGATACGCCGGAGCGCTACATGGTGGACGAGCCGTTCACCGCAGCAATGACGGTCAGCCTGAGGGAGGGCCTTTCGGCCGGGAGCTGTATGAACCGCGAGATCGGCGTTTATACGTTGGGCATCGACGAGAGCGCAGTGTCCGCGCTTTTGGACGCCAATGCGAAGGAATTTGTGGACAGGCCCGCCTGGTGGGAGGTCGCGCTCAAGGTGCTGGGCGTGCTGTTCTGTATCTTTCTTTTACTGGCCGCTCTGGTGGCCGGGCGCATCGCTTATGTGGCGTACGTTAAGGCGCAGCGCAAAAAGCGCAGGCTGGCACGCCGCCGTGCTGCCATGCTCGCGGCGCAGCAGGGCCTTATGCCCCGCGTGCAGCAGCCGCGGCCCGTACACGGCCCGGCCATGACGCGGGAGCCTGCGCCCGCACTGCGCGTAGTGCAGGGAGGCCGCGCGGAAGGCGTGCCCGCCGGCCGCACAGCCATGGGCGCTTCCCGCGGCAGAGATTGACCGGCTGCGCGGCTGGCGGAAACGTCAAATTGAAAAAGCGTGCCCTGAATCGGCCTGTTGGCCTGCTCAGGGCGCGCTTTTGTTGTGCTGAAAATATCTGCCGCAGCCGCGCGGGAACGGAGCCTTACACCTCCCATGAGGTGTAAGAATCTCCCCGGACCAGAAAGGCGCGGCGTGCCAGGTGCGCCAACGGCGCGTCTGAGCGGGAATCGGAATAAAACTGCCCGATCTCCGCATCCGGATATTGCTCCCGGAAACGCGACACCTTTTCCGCTCCCTTGCAGTTGAGGCCCGTGTAACGCCCGGTGCGCGCATCTACACGGGAGGCGATGGGCGGGCGGATACCCAGCCTGCGGCAGGCGGGCGCCAGCAGAAATTCCGGTGAGGCAGAAACGACCAGGTCGTCCGGCTGCTTCTGGGCCAGATACCACGGGCGGAACCGGCGTTCATGCGTGCGCCAGAAATCCTCCGCCCAGGCGTCCGCGTCCGGCACGCCCTGCAAAAAGGAAAAAAACGCTTCCTTGAACGCTTCCTTAGCCGTGCGGCCCAGCGCATAGCGCACGGCGGCGGCGCACTGCCGGGGCAGAAAGCGTGCCAGCCCCGGCGCGCGCTTCAGGCAGTAGGCCCAGAAAGCGCGGGTGCTGTCGCCGCGAAAGATCGTGTCGTCAAAATCGTATACGTTCATGGCGGCGCACCATTACAAGCCGATGATCTTGGAGTCGAGAAAGACCTCCAGCGCCGGGATCTTGATGAACAGCGCCAGAATGAATACGGCGGCCAGTATGATCATGTACATCAGCAGCCCTTTCTCCCGGTAAAGCTTCTCCGGCTTCTGCACGGCGGAATCCTTTTTGAAGGCAAGATGAAAGTAAAAACAGAACAGCCCGCACAGGAAGGGGACCACCAGCAGCAGCTCGATCTTGTATTTGATGATGAAGATACCGCACAGAAACAGCGAGCACATGGCGTAGAAGAACGCGGAGATCAAGAGAGACTGTTCGGTGTACTGGCCGAAGGATTTGCGGTACAGCGCGGCGGTGCTTTTGTCACCGATCATACGGTATTCGGCATAGCGCTTGATGGCCATGAGAAACGCGCCGCCCAGCCAGTAGCCCAGCACGATGGTGACCGGCGGCAGATAGTCCGCCGTTACGAAAAACCAGCCCAGCAGCAGGCGGATGGCATTGTTGATGGACTCCGACAGTACGTCCAGATACGCGATATCCTTGGTGCGGAAGGGCTTGACATTGTACAGAACACCCATCACCAGCAGCCACAGCTCGCATACAAAGAACGGGATGTTCACCAGCAGCGAAGCGCCAAGCCCAACCGCGGCCAGCACCGCATATTCCGCGGCAACGATTTTTCCGCTCATGGTGTTCTGCACCACGGGGCGTTTTTTCTTGGTGGGATGGTACTTGTCGAACCTGGCGTCCAGCCATTCGTTGATGACATAGTTGGCCGAGGCGATCATGCAGGTGCAGAAGAAACTGACCAGCGCGATACCGGCCAGGCCGCCGTAGGAGCCCTTCCAGCCTACCAGCAGCAGCGCGAACAGCGTGCCGGGGAAGATGAACAGGTTTTTGATCCAGTGGTCCGGACGGGCGATCTTGATATAGTCTTTCATGTTGAAGAACGTCCTTTCTTATTTAAGGCTGTACGGGGAAGCGGACAAGGCGTGCCCCTCGAACCATTTGGCCGTGCCGTAAGCCAGAAACGCCAGCATGGGCGCACAGGCTGCCGAGAGGTACATCAGATAGATGTCGAATGAAAGCGTCACGGCCATGAGATAGGCAATAGCAGCCATGCGCAGAAGCCCGGTGAGGAAGAAGCCCAGCATCAGCACGCTGCCCGCAAGGTCCGCAGGCGGCTGCTTTTTTTTCAGTCCGCGTACGCAAGCGGGCGCATACCGCACAAGCCACAGCACGGTGAGCAGCAGCATGGGCCAAAGCAGGATGCGCTGCACCCAGGTTACAAGATTCAGCAGCTTGTAGGCAATTTGATTGAGAGGCGCAAAGTAGGGCAGATCGGTGTTGGCCTGTGCGGCGATGGTGCTCTGGCAGTGCAGATAACTCTCCCATTCTTCAGTTTGGTCGGGCCGGGCGATGGAAAGTATCTGGGTCGGTTCGGTCTGCTCGAAGAGAACGAACACCTTGACCTCGTCAAAAAATTTACCGATGGTAGGGGCGACATATTCCGCCTTGATCGGAGAAAACACACCGCTGTGTCTGCGCCCGGCGGGGACAAGCCCTGCATCACAGGCGGCGTTTATCTCGTCGGCCACCGCGCGCCAGAAGTTTTCTGCGTCCTGGGCTGTGTCGTAGTAACCGGCCGTCCAGGCAGCCTTGCGCAGCACCCAATGGATGCCGCCGGAATTCAGCTCGCCTGTTTCCGGGTCGCCGTAGCCGTTGTACATCTCGGGCGTCTCCAGCACATCCTGAAGTTTGGCGAAGGTGGGGGATACTTCATACAATGCAAGGCGTGTGGACAAAGGGATGAGCTCGTAGCGCTTCTGGTCATCCGGATACGCGCGGGACAGCGCACCCATGGCGTCATTGAATTCGCTGGAAGTGAAATCGCTGATGATAAAACGGCCATAATACTTGTAGTTCATGCCGCACCAGGCCGCGATGCCGCCGCCCCACAGCGCTAATGGTACCAGCAGCAGCGCCAGGCGGCTCTTTTTGTGCGCAATGCTTTTGTCCAGAAACAGATAAGCAAGATAAACCGCCGCCGCGCACAGAACGAACGGCAGCAGCAGCGCGTTGTCCTCGTGGCACAGCCAGGCCGCCGCAAGGGAAAGGCCGGCGGCAACATAATAAGGCAGCGCGCGCAGCGGTTTTTCCCGAAAGCGCGTGAATGCGCCCAATAGTCCTGCCAGCGCCAGCAGCACCAGGGAGGGATAGATATTGTCGCGGTAGACGCGCAGCGTATTTTCCGCCCAGGAGGCCGGGGTATACAGCGTGACGGCGAATACGAACAGCCGTCCCCAGTTTGTGCGCATCACGGGCTTCAGCGCCGCCAGCAGCACCAGGCAGCTCACCGCGAACAACGCCTGACCGCCTACGACGATGTTGACGTGCAGCAGGTTCAAAAACGCCAGCCAGAGCGCATAAAACGAATGCTTGCCCAACGTGAGCCAATCGTATTCTCCCAGCCAGTTCCCGGCGGAGATGCTCTTGGCAAGGTTGAACATCAGCGTGTCGTCGATGGGGGAAAGATCCGGCGAGGCGACGATGAGCTGGAAGCTGCACAGGCCCAGCTTGACGGCAGTGAGGGCCAGCGCCAGTACCCACAGCCACCGTGCGCGCAGATCCCGCTTCGGCAGCAGCTTTTTCAGTTTCGACATGGCTTGTCTCCTTTTGCGGCGCGCCGGGGCCGGGCGCCGTTTGCTTGGCAGCCGTGCAGATGTACCGCGCACGGCTATGGCCATAATTGTATATTATTATATCACTATAAGTACTGCGTGCGCAACACGGGCGGCACATGTGCGTGCTGAAGGGTGAAATAAGCATGAGAGGTTGAGTATTTCTGCACGGGCCGTTATAATAATGTCTGGCATATGGCGGCCGGCTGCCGCGGGAGCTGAGGGAAAACGGTTGTTGCACAAGGGGATTGATGGTATAATAACCTCAAACCCGCCGCTTGCGCGGCTGCGCGCACTTCGTGCGCTGATGCGCTTTTGTGCATGGGCCTGAAATATTGCATCGCGGAAAACCGCGGCAGTTCCCCGCCAGCCAAAAGCGTGGCGGGCGTTTGATGCGCGGTCCGGTCCGGGCGGCTGCACATTTCGCGGATATTTTGGTCTGCCGTGCTTGCGCTTTTCTCAAACGCGGCTTCGGGGACAAAACTCCGCCGCGTTTTTGCTGAGGCCGTCCCGGACGGCTTCCCTGATGCAAAAGATGCCGAAAAGGTCGCGCGGCGGACTGTCGTCGTGCGGGAAGGATAAGCCATGGAGGATTGTATCATCATCGGAGCAGGCGCGGCCGGGCTGTTTGCCGCCGGCGCTGCCGTGCACGCGGGCAAACGCGTCACGGTTCTGGAGCATATGGACGCGCCGGGCAAAAAGCTGCTCATTACAGGCAAGGGGCGGTGCAATGTCACCAACAACTGCGGTCCGGATGAGTTTTTGAAAAATGTGCGCCGCAATCCGCGTTTTTTGTATTCGGCGCTCAACGCCTGCCCGCCCGCTTTCGTGATGGAGCTGCTGGAAAAAGGGCTGGGCGTGCCGCTTAAAACGGAGCGGGGGCGGCGGGTATTTCCTCAGAGCGACCGCGCGCAGGACGTGCTGGACGCTCTGCTGCGCTGGGCGAAGGGTGCGCGTCTGCGGTACGAGGGCGCACGGGAGCTGATGTTGGAGAACGGCCGCTGCACGGGCGTGCGCCTGCAGAGCGGCGAAGCGCTGCGTGCCGGGGCCGTACTCGTGGCAACGGGCGGCGTGTCTTATCCGGTGACGGGCTCCACGGGCGACGGCTACCGTTTCGCACGGCAGGCGGGCCACACCGTAATGCCGCCGGAACCGAGTCTTGTTTCCCTGGTGGAGCGCGGAGGGGTGTGCAGGCGTATGATGGGTCTTTCCCTTAAAAATGTGGCGCTCACACTGTACGAAGGAAAAAAGGTGCTGTTTTGCGAGCAGGGTGAGATGCTGTTCACGCATTTCGGCATGTCCGGGCCGCTGGTGCTTTCCGCCAGCGCACACATCCGGGATATGAAAAAATACGGCTACCGCGTCTGTATTGACCTCAAGCCTGCGCTGCCGCCGGAAAAGCTTTATAAGCGCGTCTCCGAGGACTTTGCGCTTCTTGCGAACCGGGAGGCTGCGAACTGCCTTGTGAAGCTGCTTCCGGCCTCCATGCAGCCTGTGATGCTGGACGTGTGGGGCATGGACCCGCAGCGCAAGGTGAACCAGATCACCCGGGAGGAGCGCCGGCGCCTGGTGGAGCTGCTGAAAGCGTTCCCGGTCGAGCTGGCCGGAAAGGGCGACCTTGCCCATGCCGTCGTTACCAGCGGCGGCGTCAGCGTAAAGGAAGTGGACCCCAAAACAATGCAGAGCAAGCTGTGTCCGGGGCTGTATTTCGCGGGCGAGGTGCTGGATGTGGACGCGTACACGGGCGGCTACAACCTGGGAATCGCGTTCGCCACAGCATATGCGGCGGCAAGCCATCTGTAATCGGCCGGACGGCTGTCAATCATGACCGGGCGCATGCCGCAGTGCGGAGCGTCCTGGGGGGAAGAGGAGAAAAATATGATTTCCATTGCCATCGACGGCCCGTCCGGTGCGGGCAAATCCAGTCTGTCGCGGCGGCTTGCCGCAGAGCTTGGCTACATTTATGTCGATACCGGCGCCATGTACCGTACCATCGGGCTGCATGTGCTGCGCAGCGGCGCAGACACCGAGGATGAGGATGCCGTGGCGGCGCTCCTGCCGGGCATCCGGCTGGAGATGCGCTATGTGGACGGTGTGCAGCATATGTTTTTGAACGGGGAGGACGTTTCCGGCCTCATCCGCACCGAGGAGGTGTCCATGGCTGCATCCCATGTTTCGGCACACCCGTCGGTGCGCGCGTTCCTGCTGGACGAACAGCGTGCATTGGCAAAGGATAACAATGTGCTTATGGATGGGCGCGACATCGGTACTGTGGTGCTGCCCGGTGCGCAGGTGAAGATATTTCTGACGGCCAGCGCGGGAGACCGCGCCCGGCGCCGCTACGATGAATTGATTGCCCGCGGGGAATGGGTGAGCTACGAGCAGGTGCTGGCGGATGTGGAACGGCGGGACTATAACGACACCCACCGTGCCGCCGCGCCGCTGCGCCCCGCTGCGGATGCCGTTACCGTGGACACCACGGGCTTTACCTTCGACGATGCGTTCGCGCTGCTGCTGTCCACCATCCGCGCGCGTCTGGGGCAGGAGGGGTAACGATGTGGTTTTACTGGATCATCGTGCCGTTGGCGTGGCTGGTGTGGCACATCGCGTTCCGGATCAGGGTCATCGGAAGGGAGAACCTCATCCATGACAGGGGCTTCGTCATCGCGCCCAACCACATCTCCGCCATCGACCCTGTATTCGTCGTTATTGCCCGGTTTTGGGGCAGGCCCATGGTCATCATGGCCAAAGAAGAGCTGTTCGAGATCAGCCGCCTGCTGAACTGGGCCTGGCGGCATGTGGGCGTCGTTTGTGTGCGCCGGGGAAAGGGCGACGCCACAGTGGTGGAAAACACTGTGCGCGAGGTGCGTGAGGGCCGCGGGGCGCTGGTCTTCCCCGAGGGCACGCGTACCAAGGACGGCAACCTGGGTAAGCTGAAGAGCGGAGCATTTGTCATTGCGGCCGAAGCGGGCGTGGATATGATCCCCTGCCGTATCATCTACAAAGGCGGAAAAATGCGGGTGTTCGGCCGCTGCACCGTAGTGTTCGGCAAGCCGATCCCCGCGGAAAAATTGAAGCTGGGCGAGCCGCGCAGCGCCGCCCGCCTGCGCGAATGCAAGGCGTTGCTGGCGGAAGAGCTGGAAAAGCTGCTGGAGGAAAACCGGCAATACTTATAAAAGTGTAAAAGAGAAAGTGCGCTGCCTGCGGCGCCCTTTTTCCAAGGAGCTGTGATATGAAGATCATTAAGGCAAAGACGGCGGGCTTCTGCTTCGGAGTGGACCGTGCGGTAAAGCTCACCTACGGCCTGCTGGAGCAGGGCGTGCGGGTGGCTACGCTGGGGCCGCTCATCCATAATCCTCAATGCGTGGCGGACCTTGCGGCCCGGGGCGCCGTTACCGTGGATACACCCGAACAGGTGCCCGACGGCTACGAGGTGGTGGTGCGCAGCCACGGCGTGCCGCAGTGCGTGTACGATGCGCTTGGGGCCCGGGGCCTTGTGGTGCATGACGCCACCTGCCCCTTTGTGGCCAAAATCCACCGCCTGGCCCGCAGGGCGGGTGAGGAGGGCAAAACCCTGCTGGTCGCAGGCGACGAAAACCATCCCGAGGTGCAGGGCATCGTGGGACACACACGGGGCAGTGTATTTGTTTTTGCCGATTTGGAGGAGTTAAAAGCACTTTTAACTCCAGAAAATACCAAAAATGGAATTTTTGTGGTAGCTCAAACCACTTTTGAGGTGAAAAAGTGGCAAGAATGCGTAGAGTTTCTCAAAAAAGTATATACAAATCCGAGCATATTTGATACAATATGTAATGCAACATGGGCGAGGCAGCATGAGGCGGAGTGCCTTGCGCGCCAATGCGACCTGATGGTCGTCATCGGCGGGCGGCAGTCCTCCAACACCCAGAAACTCGTATCCGTTGCCGGGCGCCATACAAAGGCCGCCGCCGTGGAGACAGCACAGGAGCTGGACCCCGCGTGGTGGCGCGGCGCAGGCACGGTGGGAGTGACGGCGGGTGCATCCACGCCCTCGTCTATTATTGAGGAGGTACTGAGCAGTATGAGCGAGGAAATTCGTGAAGAGGAATTGAGCTTTGAGGAAATGATCGACGCTTCCTTGAAGCCGGTATACAATGGAAAGGTCGTAAAGGGCATCGTCACCGGCGTTTCCCCCAGCGAGATCCAGGTGGATATCGGCACGAAGCAGACCGGTTTCGTCAAGCTCGAGGAACTCACCAATGACCCGTCCGCCAAAGCGGAGGATCTGGTCAAGAAAGGTGACGAGCTCGACCTCATCGTAACAAAGGTAAACGACCAGGAAGGCGTTGTCTATCTTTCCAAAAAGCGTCTGGATGAGAACAAGGGCCGCGAGGCCGTTGCCGCTGCTGTCGAGAGCGGCGAGATCCTGGAGGGCTTCGTCACCGAGGCCAACTCCGGCGGCGTTGTGGTGCTGGTGAATAACGTGCGCGTGTTCGTGCCGCGCTCCCAGGCCACGCTGCGCCATGGCGAGGATTATACCGCCCTGGTGAAAACGAATGTCCGTCTGAAGATGAAGCAGTGCGAAGGCCGCCACATCGTGGGTTCCATCCGCGAGGTCCTGGCCGCCGAGAACGACGCCAAGCGCGAGGAGTTCTGGGCCAATGTGGAGATCGGCAAGCAGTACACGGGCGTTGTCAAGAGCCTGACCAACTACGGTGCGTTCGTGGATATCGGCGGCGTGGACGGCCTGGTTCATATCAGCGAACTGTCCTGGAACCGCATCAAGCATCCGTCCGAGGTCGTGAGCGTCGGCGATACCATCGATGTGTACGTCAAGGATATCGACACCGAGAACAAAAAAGTGTCTCTGGGCTATAAGAAAGCCGAGGACAATCCCTGGGAGAAATTCAAGGCCGAATATCCCATCGGCAGCGTGTTCAAGGCGCCCGTGGTGTCCATCACCAAGTTCGGCGCATTTGTGCGCATCCTGCCGGGCATCGACGGCCTGGTGCATATCAGCGAGATTTCCAACGAGCGTGTTGAGAAGGTCTCCGATGTGCTGAGCGTAGGCCAGGAAGTGGAAGTGAAACTCACCGATGTGGACTTCGAGAAAAAGCGCATCAGCCTTTCGATGAAGGCGCTGCTCTCCGGCAGCGAAGCGGACGGCGAGGACGCCGAGTGATTTAAAACCGGAAAACGGCCATGCGGAGCGATCCGTATGGCCGTTTTTTATTGTGCCGCGGCAAAAATGCTTCCGACGGTCCGTTCCGGTGTGCTTGGAAGATTGTCATAGATTTTTAAGATTTTTTTTGAAATGAAACCGGATGCGGGAGCGTCTACTATAATGGAAAGACAATGTCAGCGATACTGCGGCGGCGGGATATCATGTGCCGTTTTTGCATACAATGATAAAGTATGCCGCGGACCGTGGAGGTTTGGCAGGAAGGGTTGCAGATGTGGGTTTGAGAGCAATGAAGAAAAGATGTGTAGCGGTGCTGACAGCAGCGCTGTGCCTGATGCTGGTGTTGGGGCTGCAGGCATGCGCCGGGTCCGGCGGAGGGCGACCCATACAGGACCCTCAGGCGGGAACGGTGCTTCCCGAGGGAGCTAAAAAAGAAGAAGGCGTGGTACTGGACGCCTCGGACGGACAGTTCATCCTCCGTGCCGCAGGCGGCGGAGAGTATGTGTTCCGTATGGACGGCGCCGAGGACATGGTAGAAGGCGGCGTACAGGCCGGCCAGTATGTGCGCATCTGGTACGACGGCGTTTTGACGGACACCAACGCCCGAAATGTAAAGCTGCTGCGCATAGAGGCCGCGCAGGAAACGCAGCCCGACTCCCTTTCGATGGGGAGCACGGCCGACGGCGTTGTAACGGCGTTCGATGAAGAGAGCATCACACTTCGGACGGCGGGCGGTGAAACCTACACCTTTGCGGCGGGCCGGAGCGTACGTGCGCTGAAGGGCGAACCACGCGAGGGAATGTGGGCGCGCGTGTATTTTGATGGCGCACCGGACGGCGCGGTGGTGAGCCGTGTGACAGCGCGCGTATCGGAGGGAGATGTGTTCACCCTGGCGGGACGTATCCGCGCCGTGGATGAAAAGGCGGATACGATCACCTTTTTGGCAGATACAGGGGAACGTTATATCTTCGCGCTGGGCTTCGCCGAGGTGGATATGCCGGATGGCCTGCGCGCGGGAAGCCGCGCGGTGCTGAGCTATTCGGGCAGCGTCGCGCCGGAGGATACATCCCATGCCATGCTGCTGCGTGTGCAGGCGGAAAAGCTGGCGGATGCACAGGCTGTGCGGGGCACGGTGTGTTCCGTGAACAGCAAACAGGGCAGCATCGGGGTATGTACGGCGGACGGACGTGTACTTGCCTTCTACACGGGGAAATCCCTCACCGGGCAGCAGGGCGGAGTGGAGCCGGGAGATGGTGTGCGCGTCACTTATTCCGGTTGCATCAGCGGGGAATCCACCCGTTCCGCACAGCTTCTGTCACTGGAGGTCACGGCCCGGAAAGATGCCAATAAGAGCGCCGTGCTCGGTACGGTGCGTGCCGTGAGCGATACCGCACTGACGCTGGCCGCCGCCGACGGCCGGACACTGAAATTTGAAGCTGTGCCGGGAAAGTCTTTTCCGGAGGAGCTGAAAAAAGGCGATACGGTCCGCGTGTCCTACACCGGGTGGATCGAAGGGGAGGATACCTCTGAGGCTGTTTACGCTTCCGTTTCCCGTGCATATGCCTGAACCGGCGCGGTTGTTTTGATTCGCCGCTTCTCCCGGTGAGTCCTTCATAAAAATATTTCCGCTGTGAAAACGCGATGCGATTTCACAGTGGTTTTTTTTGCCGGAATATTGTAATATAGAAGCTGGATATCATCGGCGCGGGCCCCGCGCGGGCCGGCGGAATAAACAGAGGGAGGTGGCTGCGGGATGGCGCGCAAACAACAGAATGACCCGCTGCGCTATGCGGCGAACCTGACGGCGCTGGCGGCGGCGGTGTATTTGGGCGTCACGGCGCTGCTGCGTTTGGCCGTAGGGCAGCTGCTGCGCCTGTTCAACAAAAGCGCTACGCTGGAAAACCCCATTGCTGTGCCTGAGTGGGTGCTGGGCGTATTCAACGTTCTTCTGCCCGCCGCCGGGTTGGCGGCAGCGTTCTGGCTGCTGGCCGTGGGAGTGCGCGCTACGCCCATGCGCCTGCGGATTTCGGTGCAGATGCCTCGGGACGGGCGGCTGTGGCTGTTCGTGCCGGTGTTTTTAGGGGCGGGCTTTCTATGCAGCTTGCTTACTACGCTTTTGCAGCGGCTGCTGGCCGCGTTCACCCGGTACCGCGCGCCGGAGGCCATCCGTCTGCCGCAAAGCGGATTTGCCACGTTTTTGTATTTCATCGGCATGTGTGTGGTACCCGCCGTACTGGAGGAGCTGCTGGTGCGCGGCGCCATGCAGGCAGTGCTTTCCCGCTGGGGAACATGGTTTTCCATCGTTGTATCCAGTGTGGTGTTCACGCTGCTGCACGGCGATATCGCGCAGATGCCGTCTCTGTTCATCCTGTCGGTGCTCATGGGGCTGGCGGCCTACTGTACCGGCTCTCTGGCGCTGGGAATGGCGCTGCACTTTGCTTATAATACAATGTCGTTTCTTTTTTTATATGCGGCGCAGAAGATGGACGGCGTGTCCGCCTTTGCGTTTGCGGGATACCTGGTGGCCGTGTTCTGCGTGGGGGCCGTGGTGTGTCTTGCGGCCATTCGCCGCCTGGGCGTAATGCGCCGTTTCAGGCCCATCCCCCGGGTATACGACCCCAAGAACCGCCAGAGCCGTCTGGAGCGCCTGGCGTCTGCGCCGCTGTTCCCGCTGGTGATGGCGTGCATGGCGCTGCGCGCGGCATGGCCGCTGTTCGCGAAATAAGGAAAGTTGGTTTCATATGGATGATATCACGTTGATGCGTCTGGCGCTGGCCGAAGCGGAAAAAGCCGCTGCGTTGGGCGAGGTGCCTGTAGGCGCGGTAGTGGCGAAGGACGGGGAGCCTGTGGCGGTGGCACACAACACGCGGGAGACCGGCAAGAATGCCACGCATCACGCCGAGCTGCTGGCCATAGACGCGGCATGCCGCGCTTTGGGCGGCTGGCGGCTGTGGCAATGCGAGTTATTTGTGACGCTGGAGCCGTGCCCCATGTGCGCAGGGGCCATCGTCAACAGCCGTATCAAGCGCGTCGTGTACGGCGCACGGGATGCAAAGGCGGGCTGCTGCGGCAGCGTAACGGATCTGTTTGCGCTGCCTTTCAATCACCGCCCCCAGGTGGAGGGCGGGCTGCTGGAGGACGAATGCGCCGCGCTGCTGGCGGCGTTTTTTGAAGAGCTGCGCCGCAGGCGCAGAGATGGGAGCAAGCCGAAATGGAAAAAACCGCAATCGTGACAGGAGCTTCCCGCGGCATCGGCGCAGCCGCAGCGCTGGCGCTGGCCGCGCAGGGGTGCCGTGTGGCCGTGTGCTGCCGCACCCGGCGGGACAGTGCCGAAAGCGTGGCGGCTCGTATCCGCGCTGCGGGCGGCACGGCGGCAGTATTCTGTGCAGATGTCTCTGACGAAGCGGCGGTGCGCACGATGTTTGCGCAGGTAGAGCAGACGCTGGGGCCGGCGGACATCCTTGTCAATAATGCGGGCGTTGCACAGCAGAAGCTGTTCACAGATATCACTGCGGCTGAGTGGGACGCCATGTTCGGCGTATGCGTGAAAGGCGCGTTCCACTGCTGCCAGGCCGCGCTGCCGCATATGATACGCCAAAAGTGGGGCCGCATCATCAATATTTCTTCCATGTGGGGGCAGGTGGGGGCCTCCTGCGAGGTGCACTATTCCGCGGCAAAGGCGGCGCTTATCGGCTTTACCAAGGCATTGGCCAAGGAGGAAGGCCCAAGCGGAATAACGGTAAATTGTGTGGCGCCGGGCGTAGTGGAAACGGATATGATGGCTGTTTTCTCCCCGGAGGATAAGGCGGCGCTTGCAGAGGAAACGCCGCTGTGCCGTCTGGGCGCGCCGGAGGACGTGGCCGCTGCCGTCGCGTTTCTCGCATCGGACGCGGGCGCTTTTTTCACGGGGCAGGTATTGGCGCCCAACGGCGGGTTTGTCGTCTGAGGCTTTTATAGATGTAATATAAGGGCGGGAGCCTTGTGTGCTCCCGCCCTTTTCAGAATACCGGAATATTTGCGCGCGGCTGTAAAGCCATTTCGACCTGAGCTGTAAAGGGGAATTCCGCCGCCGTCCCGTTGATGAAATCCACCCGGTAGCCTGTCCCGTCCTTGTGGAAAAAACCGCTCTCCGGTACGATGCGCAGATAACACAGGTTGGAGTCGCCTTCATCGTTGCAGGCAAAGTGCCACGGCTCGAACGCCCCCGCCAGCGCTTCGCGCGCCGCCTGGTTGGCAGGCAGCAGCGGATGTCCCATGAAATGGGCTTTGCACTTAAAGGTGTGAAAACTGCTGCAGAGCGAAACACAGGGGTTTGCTTTCATCTCCCGCACTTTGGCGGAACGGCCGTGCGTGACCACCCAGAATGCGCCGCCCATATAACAGGCGTCCACCACCCGCTGCGAAGGAACGTTCTCCCGCGCGGTCGCCAATACGAAGGTGCAGTCCTTTTCGAAAAGCTCGCGCAGGACCTCCAGGCTTTTTTCATATGCCGTCATAACGCGTCCCTTTCTCCGGACGGCTGAACGCGCCCGGCTCGATGTTCCGCGGGCGCCTTTGGGGCCGGCCCGCCTTGTGGCATCATTTTATCATGCACATCGTCCGCATACCAGCTTTTTTTGACGAAAGCGCGGCGGTATGTGTTTTTCTGCATTTTGTCTGCGCCGCAGGCACGAGGACGGCTTATTGTTTGCGCCGGGCAGCCATTGTTGAAAACCTCTTGTCAAACTATACAATCTTATGCTGGAAGATTGTACGTAAGATTCTTTCTTTTTTTACAACATTATCTTTAAAAAGCGACGCGATTGTGATACTATTTTTGTATAAGTTGCTGCCATGCGTTTTGCGCAGGGCGGAAAAGAGGGTTGTTGTTTATGAATTACGCAAACGATCACATCCGAAACGTCCTCATAGCGGGCCACGGCGGCGCCGGGAAAACCAGCCTCGCCGAAGCGCTGCTGTTTACCGCCAAGAGCACCGACCGCCTGGGCCGTGTGGAAGACGGGAACACCGTATGCGATTACGACCCCGAGGAGGCCAAGCGCCGCGCATCCCTGTCGCTGGCCGTAGCGCCTGTCGAGTATGACGGCGTAAAAATAAATCTGATCGACACGCCGGGTCTGTTTGATTTTGAGCTGGGTCTGCACGAGGGCATCTGCGCTGCCGAGAGCGTGCTCATTACAGTGTCCGGCCGCAGCGGCCTCACCGTCGGTGCGCAGAAGGCGTACAAGCTGGCGCTGAAACACGGCAAGAGCCGTATGATCTACATCTCTAAAATCGACGCCGAGCATGCCGATTTCTATAAAGTATTTGAAGAGCTGAAAGCGGAGTTCGGCCCG
Source organism: Ruthenibacterium sp. (assembly GCF_017421385.1). Lineage (NCBI taxonomy): Bacteria > Bacillati > Bacillota > Clostridia > Eubacteriales > Oscillospiraceae > Ruthenibacterium > Ruthenibacterium sp. The sequence continues at coordinate 35,553 of NZ_JAFOIN010000002.1, forward strand.
TCCATCTGTCCGGTGGTCGTGCCCATCGAGCAGGCCGGCGGCCGCGTGTTTGTGAACCTGATCGAATCCAAGGCGTACAGCTACGTCAACGGCACGGCCCGCGAAGTGCCTATGCCCAAATACGGCCATCGGGAGGACGGGCTGATCGAGGCCATGCGCGAGGCTGTGGCCGAGACCGATGACGCGCTGATGGAGAAATTCTTCGAGGGTGAGCCCTTCACGCAGGAGGAGTTGACGGAGGGTGTGCGCGTAGGCGTTAAAACGGGCGCCATCACGCCGGTACTCTGCGGCTGCTCCACTGCGCTGGCGGGTACGGACATGGTGCTGCGCTACATCAAAAAGCTGCTGCCCAGCGCAGCGCGCGGCGCTGGGTGCGTTGCGGCGGACCGCGACGGAAACGAAGTGGAGATCGCCTGCGAGGCGAAAGACCCGCTGTGCGCATATGTATTCAAAACAGTAGCAGACCCGTTTGTGGGTAAGATGAGCTATGTCAAGGTTGTCAGCGGCACGCTCAAGGCGGACTCTCCGGTGGTAAACAGCCGCACGGGCGAGCCCGAACGCATGGGCAAGCTGGTGTTCGTGAAAGGAAAAAAGCAGACGGATGCGGCGGAGATCGGCGCGGGCGACATCGGTGCCATTACCAAGCTGCCTGCCGCGCAGACGGGCGACACGCTGTGTGCGCCGGGCCGTGTGGTGAGCCTGCCGCGCCCCGAGTTCCCCCGGCCTACGCTGTCCATGGCCATCAAGGTAAAGCAGAAAGGCGACGAGAGCAAGATCAGCGGCGCGTTGCAGCGCCTGATGGAAGAGGACCCGACGCTGGGGTACGCCGTCAACACCGAGACGGTGCAGCAGGTGATATCCGGTCTGGGAGAGCAGCATCTGGATGTGGTGTGCGCCAAACTCAAAAGCAAGTTCGGCGTGGAGGTGAGCCTCACCGAGCCGCGTATCGCATACCGTGAATCCATCCGTAAGAAATGTAAGGCACAGGGCCGCCATAAGAAGCAGACGGGCGGTCACGGCCAGTTTGGCGACGTATGGATCGAATTCGAGCCGACGGACGAGGGAGAGTTTGTATTTGCCGAGAACGTGTTCGGCGGCAGCGTGCCCAAGAACTATTTCCCGGCGGTGGAAAAAGGCCTGCAGGAGGCCGTGCGCCACGGCGTGCTGGCCGGCTACCCCGTGGTGGGCCTGAAGGCCACGCTGCTGGACGGCAGCTACCACCCGGTGGATTCTTCCGAAATGGCGTTTAAGATGGCTGCGAAGCTGGCCTACAAGGCTGCGCTGCCCGAGGCTGGCCCCGTGCTGCTGGAGCCCATCGGCAACCTGATGGCTACTGTTCCGGGCGATGTGCTGGGGGACATCATGGGCGAGGTGACAAAGCGGCGCGGCCGCGTGCTGGGCATGCATCCGGCCGAGGATGGTCAGCAGACGCTGGAAGCCGACGTGCCGGTCAGTGAGATGCATGATTTCACCACCTATCTGCGCCAGCTCACGCAAGGACGCGGCAGCTTTGTATTTGAATTCACCCGCTATGAGCCGCTGCCCTCCAATTTGGAGCCGAAGGTCATCGAGGAAGCGAAGAAGTTCATTGATATGAAGGACGACGAGGAGTAACGTCCCAATACCAGCGGAAAACCGCCACAGGAGGGAGATGATTTTCCCTCCTGTGGTTCTCTTTTGTCCGGACGATGCATAAAATAGCAGCATCAGGGGGATTTTACAGCAGGACGGTGTTTGTGTACGCCCGTCTGCCGCCGCCCATTGTATACAAGGGAACGGAACAGGCTCGCAAAAAATGTCTGTTCAGCCGTAATATACAAAGAAATCCCCATTTACTGGTGCAATTTGTATAATTTTGGTTTTCCGCTTGACAGCCAAAAGCAAAAACACTATAATAACCCATATTGTACAAGTGCCCCACATTTTGTACTGTGGCGCGGCGCGGTACCAATATCTGTGAAGGAGACCGGAGACCTTGGAAAAAGAAATTGTCATGACCTATGCCGGCTTGCGTGCATTGGAGGACGAGCTTGAACAGCTGAAAACCGTCAAGCGCAAAGAGGTGGCCGAAAAGATTAAAGTGGCCCGCGGCTACGGCGACCTTTCCGAAAACAGTGAATATGACGAAGCCAAAAACGAGCAGGGCCTTGTGGAAGGCCGCATTGCACTTTTGGAAAAAATGCTCAAGCATGCCCGCGTCGTCACCGAGGACGAGCTTTCTACCGACCATATCAGCGTCGGCAGTCATGTGCGCATCAAGGATGAGGACGGGGATGAAGACGAATACGATATCACCGGTTCCACCGAGGCTGACCCGGTGAACGGAAAGATCTCGGATGAATCTCCCATCGGAGCGGCCCTTATTGGCCATTCCGTGGGCGATAAGGTGGATATCACGCTGCCCAGCGGCGCAGTTGTGCAGTACGAAGTGATGGAGATCGGCCGAGCAGAGCTGTAAGCCGCACAAAATCAGGCTTTTTTCAAAAACAGGTGCGAAAGCACCTGTTTTTGTGTTATATTTTGTGCTATACTGGATGGGACAAATTGCGAGATGTTGGAGGACAAGCATGGCAAACGAAACGTTGGAACAGTTGGGCAATGCGTTGGAGGCAGCCCAGCAGAAGATCGGGGCCGTAGCCGAAGAAGTGAGTGAGCAGGCGTATAACGAGCTGGTCGCCATCCGGCGCGAAAAGCTGCGCGGCTTGCAGGAGGCCGGAAACGACCCCTTTGAGCTGACAAGCTATCCCCAGGCGGATTTTGCCGCCGAGGTGAAAGAGAGCTTTGTGGACGTGCCCGAGGGTGAACAGGGCCGCAGCGTGTGCATGGCGGGCCGCATGATGAGCAAGCGCGTGATGGGCAAGGCCAGCTTTGCGGACCTTCGGGACACCACGGGCAACATCCAGCTTTATGTCCGCCGGGACGACGTGGGTGTGGAGGAGTATCAGGCGTTCAAGAAATTTGATATCGGCGATATCATCGGCGTCAGAGGCTTTGTGTTCCGCACGAAGATGGGCGAGATCAGCGTGCATGTCACCGAGATCGTACTGCTGAGCAAGAGCCTGCTGCCTCTGCCCGAAAAATTCCACGGCCTGAAGGACCGCGAGGCGCGGTACCGCCAGCGCTATGTGGACCTGATCGTCAACCCGGAGGTGCGCAAGACGTTTGAGGTGCGCTCCAAATTTATTCGCCATATGCGCAATTACCTGGATGAGCGCGGCTATATGGAAGTGGAAACGCCGGTGCTGAACACCATCGCAGGCGGGGCTGCGGCGCGTCCTTTCGTGACCCACCACAACACGCTGGATATTGATATGTATATGCGTATCGCCACAGAGCTGCCGCTCAAGCGGCTGATCGTAGGAGGCATCGACCGCGTGTATGAGATCGGCCGTATTTTCCGCAACGAGGGCATGGACCCGAAGCATAACCCGGAATTTACGACCGTGGAGTTGTATCAGGCGTATGCGGATTTCCATACGATGATGGACATTGCCGAGGGGATCCTTTCCTCGGCCGCGCTGGAGCTGCTGGGCGGCTATGAGGTGGAGTGGCTGGGCGAAAAGATCGACCTTACGCCGGGCTGGCGCCGCCTGACTATGGTGGACGCCGTGAAGGAGTATGCAGGCATCGACTTCGGCGCCATCTCCGACAATGCCCAGGCGGTTGCCGCGGCCGAAGCCATCGGTGTGGAGCTGCCGGAGGCGGCGGAGCCCACTTGGGGCAACGCGCTGTACGCCTGCTTTGACCAGCGTGTGGAGGAAAAGCTCATTCAGCCCACATTCATCACAATGTATCCGGTGGAGGTATCTCCTCTGACAAAGCGCAGCCCGCAGGACAAGCGTTTGACGGAACGCTTCGAGCTGTTTATTTGCCACAGTGAGATGGCAAATGCCTATTCCGAGCTGAACGACCCCATCGACCAGCGCGAGCGCTTCGTCAAGCAGGCGGAGCAGCGCGAGCGCGGCGACGACGAGGCCGAGATGCTGGACGAGGATTTCCTGACGGCTCTGGAATACGGCATGCCCCCGACGGGCGGCATGGGTATGGGCATTGACCGCTGTGTGATGCTGCTGACGAATTCCAGCACCATCCGCGAGGTCATCCTTTTCCCCACGATGAAACCCATCGACTGATAAAACCATAATCTATAGTTGAATTCGCAATGGAAAACAACTATGGCAACACCGCACAATTCTAAGTGTCGAACCGCGCCGACAGATTTTTGTGACAGTTGTAGGAAAATCTGCAAGCGAGACGACGCTTAGGCATCAGCCGTGAATTGTGCGGTGTTGCCCTATATGCTGCGGAGCTCTGTGCTGTCAAACTGTGGATGACAGCATTTTGACAGCAAATTGTTGAAGAATAATGCATCGTTATGAAGAATGACGGAGTTCAAACGAATAAGCTACAGGTTTAGCAATGCTATGAGAGCACTTCTTAGAGTTCATCTGAGAAGTGCTCTTTTTTAATTTCTGCAGCAGTCTTCTGGTACGGTCTAAGGCAAAAAGGGAGGATACACAATAGGAAGGAAAGCTACAAGTCCAGACCCGATTGCAGACAAGCTGCTGGCTCATACCGCAGCACAGGCCATAACAGGCGAGCCGGTGCGAAAGCGCCTGCTTCTGCTTATCCGATTCAGCTGAATGATGTAAATGCGTTATCGCATACGAGCTGGATTTGCAAATATCACATTGCGGCTGCGCCAAAATATCGCAGGAAAGGATGCGGTAAAAATCGTGGAGCACATCAAAACCGGATGGAGGAAAACAGAGCGGGAAAACATCTGACGATGCTGGAATAAGCCCGCTTGCGGGCAGCCGGCAGTAAAATTTTTGCGGCTGGCGGACCGTACTTGTGCCACCGGGCGCGCATGCCGGTAATACAGGGCTTTGCACGCATATGCAAAACCGGTGGTTTCTCTACAATAAAAACGCGCCCGCATCCGAAATATATCCGGCCTGCGGGGCGCGTTTTCTGTTGGCGTATTATACTTTTATCTCCGTATTCGGCCGCGCCGGGGCGAGCTTCAGGCAAAGCTCCTGTTCCTTTCCGTCGCACCGTCCCGTTGGGCAAAAGCCAAAATCTGTATACAGGGCGTACGCTGCCTGGTTTTCCGGGCTGCAGGTGAGCAGCACCGTGCCGGACGGCCCAAACGGCTTTGTTTTGATATATCGGATCACCTGCGCCAAAGCAGCTTTGCCGTACCCCTTTCGCTGGTGCGCCGCGTCGATCATGAAATGCCAGATATTGTAGGTCTGTTCCTCACGGTCGTAAATAACCATGACGTATCCGATCATCTTGTCCCCGGCGTAAATGCCGAAGGGCATACACTGGTCCCGGTACACATAAGCCTGTGCCAGACTGCGGATGGGGGATGAGACAAAGCGCTCCTGCCCATTGCCCAGCCGTAGCGCAAAGCATTCCAGAAAATTTGTTTCGTCTATCTGCGTCAATTTTATCATGACAGCCTCCCTTGATGCGAAGGGTCAGCATTGCAGGACCCTCCTGGTCTTATTGCGAAAAAAAGAGCCTGATATTTTCGCATAGTGAACATCTCCTTTGCTTGTCAGATATCTATAAAAACGCAGGCAGACCTGCGGAAGGCTGTTTATACTCCGCCCACATCGTCCAACTGGAAATCCTCGGGCAGCAGCAGGCACAGGTCTGCTTCGGGCTGGGCCACAAGGCGGCGGGACTGGTTGAGGATGGCCTCCTCCACTTTGTTGCGGGCCAGCCGCCCGTTGCCTGCGTCCCGCGCGCGGGTGAGCTGCACGGCGTTGAAATAGGCCAGCAGATTTGCGTCGCAGCGCTCGTCCAGCGTATACCCCTTGCCGCCCGCCTGCAGCTTTGCAATGGCCAGCAGCTCTTCGCCGGTATAATCGGGGAATTCAATGATGTTTGGAAAACGGCTTTTCAGGCCGCTGTTGGCCGTCAAAAATTCGGCCATCTCTTTGGAATAGCCGGCCAGGATAACGATGAGATCGTCCCGGTGGTCCTCCATACCTTTGACCAGCGTATCAATGGCCTCCAGCCCGAAGCTGTCGTCTTTTCCGCGGTACAGGCTGTATGCTTCGTCGATGAACAGCACGCCGCCCACGGCGGATTTGAGCACCTGTGTGGTAAGCGGTGCGGTGTGGCCCACATAACGGCCCACAAGGTCGGCGCGTGTCACTTCCACCAGCTGCCCGCCGCTCAGTACCCCGATGGCCTTCAGGTAACGGCTCACCAGCCGGGCAATGGTCGTTTTGCCTGTGCCGGGGTTCCCGGTGAAGATCATATGCATGGAAACGCTGGCCGTCTTGAGACCGGCGGCTTTGCGCCGCGCCTGCACGGCAAAATTGTCCTCCAAACTGAGTACGTATTCCTTTACGGCTGCAAGGCCTACGATGCCGTCCAATTCTGCCTTTACAGCTTCCACCTCGCCTTGGTAAGCTTCAGGAAGCAGGGAGAGCAGATCCGCCGGGCCTGCGCCGAAGTCTGCAGTCAGGCGGCCGTCCGCTGCGCCCAGCGCGGCGGCTTTGGGTGCGTCGTCGTGTTCCAGCCGGTACTGGGCCAGCGCGCGGTAGGCGCGGTCCCAGAATGCCAGCACGCCCTGCGCGCCCTTGGCGCGTCCGCTGCTTTCGGCGGCGAGGAGCAGTGCCGCATCCCCGGCTGTGACGGTGAAGCCCAGCGCCTTTTGCGCGCGGGCAGCCAGCTTGTCAAATTCCGCTTTCGCCACAGCGGACAAGCTTTCGGGCGTGAGGGCGGCCGTCTCACAGATATCTCCCAGCGCCGAAACAAACGGCGCGCCGAAGCTGTCCGCCAGTTTGGCAACGGGGGCCTCGCTGAGCAGCACAAGGTATTTGCCCCGTGGCGTGAGCGCGCCCACGGCGTCGGTGACAAGGGCGTTGCCCGCGTCCACCAGACGGCCGTTCTGCAATACGTAGCGCCCGGCCAGCGGGCTTTTGCCCCGCTGCACCAGATTGGACAGGACCGTCAGGAACGCAGGCTGGCAACGCTCGTAGTGTTCGAACACTACGATGTCGCCCTTGGCGGCCAGCGCCATATACAGATCCTGCAAAAAAAGCTTTTCCTCTGCGGCGGTTGGGTACAGCGACAGATCCATCCAGGAGATATCCCCGCTGACGAACACGCCGCGCCGGGCCAGTTCCTCTGCGGCGGCACACAGACTCAGGTGCTTGCCTGTGTCCGCCGGACCGGTGACGAGGAAAGCGTTGCGCGCGCTTTCACCCTCGTGGCCCATCACATACGGCCGCTTGAGCGCGATGACCAGCTTTTGAAGATAATCCGGCTGACCCAGTACGGTTCCGCCCAGCGCTTCGGCCAACCCGTCGAAGCCCTCCAGCCCCGCCTTGCCCCGCGGGGCGGCGTGGTTGGGCAGGGGAGCCGCGGCCGCCTCTTGTGCGAACCCGCCGGCAAGGCCGCGCACTTCAGGAGTCTCCAGCTCACGTCCGATGCGGTGGATGTCCTCCAGCGCGCTGCGGTTCAGGGCCTCGATCTCCTTTCGCTGGCGCGCGATGGCCTCGTCCAGCGCCGCACCCGTGCGTGGAGCCGCGCGCTCCAGAGCCTGCAGCTCCCGCGCGGCGTTTGCAGCCCGGCGTTCTATGGCGGCAAAGTCCGGCGCGGCGTGGAGATCTGTCCCGGGGGGCTGCTTTCCGATGGCGTCAAAGTCAATGACTGGTACGTCCGCCTTGGGGCGCGCGTCCTCCCGCGAGGCGCCGCGGGAGGGTGCCGCGGGCCGTCCCGGCGCGGTGCGGCGCTGAGGGCTCCGGCCGCGCGGGGACGGCTGTTTCGGTTCAGGCTCCAGCGTCAGACGTGGCGTTTCCGGCTTCTCCCGGCCTGCCGCCTGCCCGCCGGTGCGCAGTGTGCGCGAACCGAACACGCTGTTCAGCAGATCGTCGATATCGTTTTTCATGATGCTCCCCTTTCCATACAATGCACACAAACAGGCTTTTCAAAGCAGCTGACGGCTTGTTCCGCCCAAAGCGTTGGCTGCGACGTTATCATTATCCCTGTTTTTATTGCTCCGCAACAAAAACTTATCCGGACGGCCCGCATGTCCTAAAAAACAGCCGCAGGCTGTTTTTTAGCATAATCAATATGCGCCAGAATTTCAATGCTGTCGGCATATTTATCATAGGAGTGCTTGCCATCCTTGTCGATTGCCCGGTCGTCGGCCAATTGAAGTATAAAGCGGTCGCTCTGGTTCCAGACGATGATCCGCATTGTAACTTTCATGAGATGCGAATAGCCGGTCAACACTGCATAACCGGATTCCCCTTTGGCAAAAGCAGACCGTCTGATGTCGCCGCCGTTTGCCAGAACGTCCCTGGTGACATCCTGTGGAGTTGTTCCGGCGATCATACCCACCGCAAGGGATTGGAATCCCTTTTCTTGAAAATCGGTGCGGATCACAACATCCAGAATGGAGAGCAGCTGCTCCCAGCCGATCTTCCAGGTCAACTCATAATATAAGGTGGTAAAAATCCCCTCTTTTTTAATATCTTTTAACTGCATTCCCATTCCCTCACAAGCCCTGCCCGGCGCGCCGCAGCAGCAGGCAGAAATTTTTGCTGCTGCGTCTATTATATCATAAACCCGTCTGGAAAACGACGATGCGCGCGTTTTGCGCCCGCAAAATCCACTGCGGCGGGAAAAATGGGAAACCCATCCGAATGCGCTATCCCTGTCCGGCGGCACAACGTCCCCATCGGACGCATACGATAGCGCAGAAGCCAATGGGGCACACGGGGCGCGGGTGGAAAAGCCGTGCCGGGTGCGCCCCGAAAAAACGCGGCGAGCGGGTGCAGGCCCGGCCGCTGATGAAAGGAAATCAGTATGGGTATCACACATGTAGACAAAATCCTCAGCGAAGAGAGGATCGACTGCGACGGCATTCTGAACGTAACGCTCAGCGTTACGGCGCAGCCGGACGTCGTCAACAATCCCGTGGATATCGCGCTTGTTTTGGACCGTTCCGGCAGCATGACGGGCACCCCGATGATGCATTTGAAAGCGGGGGCCAAGGAGTTTATCGACATCGTCATGAAACGCACTGGCGGACGCATGGGAAGGCTAGCCAACGGCAACCGTATCGGCATCGTAAGCTTTGCGGGCACGGCAAGCATAGACGTGCCGCTCACCGAGGATGTGGAAGTGCTGAAGCAGGCGGTAGACGCGCTGCAGGCGCAGGGTAATACCAACCACGCCGATGCGTTCACTCAGGCGGGAACACTGTTCGGCGCTACCATGCGCAAAAAAGTGCTGGTCATTTTCACCGACGGCGAGACGACTGTCGGGCCGGACCCGGCGCCGATAGCCGCCGCGCTGCGCGACGACGATGTGGAGATCTACTGCATCGGCCTGGTGGGCCGCACAGGCCTGAACGAGGAAACACTGCGCAGCTGGGCCAGCGAACCTGTGGACGAACACGTCATTACCACCCCAAATGAAGAGGAATTGGAGCGTGCATTCCACGATCTGGCCGATACCATCGCCGGGCCGGGCGCGACGAATATTCACATTGAGGATATCATCAGCACAGAATTTGCCATCATCGGCTTCGAGCCGCCGCTCATCGGCGAAGCGGAGCTGGAGAGTTCGCAGATCATCCACTGGTATATCTCCGAACTGGCGGACAGTGAAGAGGAGACTGCGGAGCTGATATTCACGGTGCGCCATATGTCCGGCTCAGGCGGGCATATCGAAGTGAACGATTCCATCCAGCTCACCGACGATGAGGGCTCTGTCGTAGAATTCCCGTCCCCCTTTGTAACGGTAGACTGCGGTTCCATCATCGTGCCGGAGTGTCCGGAACCCATCGACGTCCACGCCGACCCCTGTCAGGATTCCATATTCGTCGATGCCGGGGACATCATCATGACGGATTTGGGCCGTATCCTTCAGGTGGACTTCGTACTGCACGACATCTGCCCGCACCGCCGCACCTCCGTCGGCATTATTGTAACAGAGCTGATGGATGACGGCATCGAGGCTTCCCGCGGCTTCAAGGTACTGACGATCCCCGCCCACACCGGCTCAGGCTGCCGCGACGTACATGTGATGTGCGTGCCCTTTGTTCTGCCGGAAGACCCGGACGCATGCGGCTGCAACAACGGCATGTGCACAGGGCGCACCTTCCGTGTGCGTATCATCGCCCACCCCATGGACTACACCTGGAACTGCTGCGGCACCATCCCCGTAGGCCGGAAGGTGTGAGCCCGGTTCCCCCTTTTCCGCGGAAGCGGCGCGGCCCTGCCGGGCCGCGCC